>JBAYAD010000316.1:0-3190 GCA_041669965.1 Selenomonadaceae bacterium | reverse complement strand
GGCTGATGCTACAAAAGCCAGTATCGTATCAGGTAAAGTACATGCGGTTGCAGCGGGTGATGTTAAAATTACAGCAACAGCCGGTTCTGTTACCGCTGAATTGACGATTACTGTTTCTGCTGCCGATCCTGCTCCATAATAAGGGAATAAAATGATTTTATTCGAATATAACAACGTATTTGCATATTTCACCGAAGCGTTTCAGGAAAAACTCGGCGAACCGAGTATGATGACGAAAGACGAATACGACGCGGCTCTAGCCTCGATCGTAAAAACCGATTTCTACGACGTAATGAAACCTAAAATGTCGGGTATCGAAGTCCTTCGTTGGGCGCTGACCTATGGCGATAAGAAGGTTTATCTGCTGTTGCGTAACGAGAAGAAAAGCCCGAGTTGGGTGAACCAGCGTAAGTTGCTGTTCATTGATGCTCTGTGTGCTGCAAACAATCTTCCTCGTTTTGATTTTTCTGCGTGTAAGACTGATGTGGATTTCTTGGCACATAGTGCGCGTGGTGTTCTTGTCTGTGGTAATGCTAACAGTCAAGATCTTTGGGATGGTGCGGGTTATTGGCGTTCTGTGTGGCATAATGATAGTTCATCTGGCACGATCCAAGCGATCAAGAATGCAACTCAGACTTATGCAGTTCAAAACGGCCTGATTCCAGAAGGCGAGATCGTTTAAACAATAAAGCCCCAACCGAAAGGAAGGGGCTTTATTTTTAGATGTTTCTCAGTTCTGCGATTGCGTTTTCTTTGCCGGTATACAGTATTGCTTTACCGCCAGCCATTTTGAAAGGATTTACAGATTTAACCCTGTCATCAAAAAGAACAACACCTTCTTTTGCATATTTTGCTTTTTCTTTGCTGCTCTTGGTGTACAGGAATTCGGGAACATACCCCAATACTTTCATCAATGCTTCTTTTTTATCCGCTACTACTTTTTCTGAATCGTATTTACCGACACTTGTCAAGATAGCAACTTCACCTAATTTTTTGCAATGTTCAAAAAGTTCAAAACCTTCACTCAACGGAGTCAAATTTTTGTAGAAGTCAGTTTTTGCGATTTCTGCTTTGATTCTTTTCATATCTTCCAAACTGTATTGTGACAAATCACCGTACATGGCTTCGAAGCCTTCAACCCAATCAAACAGTACGCCGTCCATATCGAATAAGTGTTTCATTTTTATTTTTCTCGTCTCTCGTTGATGTGTGTAATATACATTGATTGGGTTGATTAATCAACCCCTAATTATTACCAATGATCAGTTTTTGGTGCATATTGCGAAATTTTTTGAACAATCTCGCTATCCAGTTCAGAAACAGATTTTTGTGGTTTGCCTTTTGTCTTAACTTTCAGATAGTTGGACTTAACTACAAACATACCGCCTTTCTTCGATTTCGCAAGGTCGCTATCAACACCTACTTTGTTGAAGCTAATCCAGATATCACCATCCATGTATTGTTTCAGGTCGCTACCCATGTTTAGGATCTTAGCCATCGTAAGCGCCGCGCCTTCGTGGGTATCCATCAGGATTTCTTTCGGTACAATACGGTCGCGTTTCTGGTTCTGTTCAATCGCAACATGAATATCGTTCATTACCCAAACGATATGGATATTTTCTTTTTCATACCCAAGCTTGTCGGCATCACGGGCAATCGACGCCAGTTTGCTCATACCTTTCAGGGTAACGTCGAAAATCAGGTTTGGTTTGCGATCTGGCGCGGCGGTTAAAACACCGTTGTAAACACGCTGTTGGTTCTTGTCTGCAATATTGTATGTCTTGGCGATCAGCCCGTGCATTGTTGCCACGTTTTCAGGCTTGCGCAGATCCATAGTTTTGACGTCATGCCCTGTTTCTTTCTTGATCTGTGCTGCGAGCTTATCACTACCCATTACCAATTTTTTGAGGTTGTCAACATCAAGTGAATGACCTTCAATGCCGAGAAGTTTACCGAGGGTGAACCCTTTACCGGAACCCGCACCGCCAGCCAGAATGACCACTTGACCGAATTTAGGATAAGCTTTACCGCCGAAGGTGATCAATGCTTCATCAAGGGATGTATACTCTTTAAATGATTTCATTTATAAAAACTCCGGTTATTTTCTATTATTTAGTTGACGGAAAATAATTCAATTGGTAGAGTGTAGTTACACCAACGGGAGAAAACAAAATGACCACTATCCATTGCAGAACAGAATTTGTTGAGTTTTATCACGGATCTTGCACTGTAGCCGGTATTGAAAGCATGTTGTTGCCTCCTGTTGATTCAAACGTTATCTCCGAAAAGGGGAGAAACAAAAACTTAGACCGCGTTTTCTTCACTGCTGATATCGGCTTGGCTCGTATCTATGCAGGACGTGCGGCGCGGTCTATCGGTGGCGAACCTGTTCTGTATCGTGTTGTGTGTCCAGTTGATGTGGTATGCATGAACGACACGAAAGGCGCTAGTGTTTATCATGCAAATTGGGCATTTTGTGAGAAATTATGAAAGATAATGATTGTGAGAGTTTTGTTTTTGCTGTATTGATGTATGGATTGTCTTATAAGTTAACAGCAATGAGTTATGTGTTACTCGCAGCAAACGATTATACGGCTTTACCTATGGCGACCTTAGCAATATTCTTTATGCTGATCGGCATCTGTAAAGATAACATTGACGCAACAATAGAAATTACGGTGACTGAAAATGAGCGACCTGTATCAAGTAGTCTATAGCGGTGTTTATGGTCTTAATGAGAAAACTATGCTCGAAGAGTCGTATAAAAGCCTCTTGACAATTGTTGAGAAAATTGCGGAACATCGAATCGAAAAGCGTTCGGTTATTCGTGTGGCTGACTCAGACAAAATCGAAAACCTGATTAATTCTCTTGACGATATGGCGATCCCTGTGTCATATTTTTGGAACAATACAGCCGGTGTATATGTTACCGCTTCATTCCTACTCAAGGGAAATGATCGCAGCAACAAAGAACTGATGAAAGTTCTTACATTACTGAGTCAAAAAGGAAAATAACATGATCCAGCGCAGCATTAGCGAAGTAGGCAACGAAGAGAAAGTGCAAATTCATTTCAAATTTACCGAACTGCATAAAGGCTATGCATTCATCGGGCGTGAACATGCACTTGATAATTGTGACATTTATCTGATTGTTCAAGAAATTGATAAAATGCGCGCAAATCGCGCTCAT
>JBAYAD010000315.1:0-3197 GCA_041669965.1 Selenomonadaceae bacterium | reverse complement strand
CCGCGTCGCTGTCCAAACGCTCCCCAGGGTGCTGTAGAAATTGCCCCGGCAACGCCTCCAAGACTGAAAATCAGTCCCGATGTAAACATAACATTTTCCATACTTCCTTGTAGTTGGGCAATATAAAGACTAATGACCGGTTGCAGCACCATATTCGAAAGACTGATGATAAACGTTAGCGCAAGCATTTCCAAAAGCAAACGATTATGTAATGCATAGCGAAAATCATCAAGAATGCTATCACCTTTAACTGATTTTCTTACAGGCTTTTCTTCATTTTTCGTCACTTCGACTTCAGTGATCGGTTCCTGTACGAAAAACACAACCATAAGTACTACAATAAAAAGCAAAAAACCTGCGAGATAAAACGATGATCGCATACCAATTGCTTCAGCAATTAATCCACCAAGAAGCGGACCAAGTACCATACCAAGGATTTGTCCAGTCTGCACGATACCAAGGCTGGAACCCAGCTCTTCCGGTGGTGCACTTGATGATGCAATTGCCAAACTCGCTGGCAAAAATCCATTTGCAAATCCCTGTAAAATACGTACAACAAAAAGCTGCTCCGGTGACGTCACAAAGCCACCAAGAAAATACGTAAAAGAAAGTCCGATGCCTGCACGTATTGCCATAAGACGCTTGCCTTTCTTATCCGCCATCTTTCCCCATATCGGTGCCATAATCGCCGCTACAAAAAATGTAACCGAAAATACCCCGCCCGAATACATTGCAACCTCCGACTGGCTAACCCCCAGCTCAAGAAGATACATTGGCAGAAAAGGGATAAGCATTGTATAGCTTGCCGACGTACAACCTACTGCAAAACACAGTACAAAAACATTTCTTTTCCAATTCCTTACACTACTCATTTATACAACCCATTCTCTTTCTCTTATAGTTTTCTCCCCAAATATACATCGCCTGCAATACCGGATTAAGGCTCTGACCTAACTCTGTCAGCGTATACTCAACACGTGGTGGCACCTCTGCATAAACATGGCGTGTCAAAAGCCCGCTTGCTTCCATTGACCGCAGCTTTTGTGTCAATACTTTCTGTGTAATATTACCAATCGACTTTTTTAACTCACCAAAACGCTTTGTCCCTATAAGCAAATCTCTTACAATAAGAACCTTCCATTTGTCTCCCATCAAAAACAGCATCACCTCAACCGGACAAGGCGGCAATATCTCTTTATTCATATTTACAACCTTCTATTCTTTTGATTATCATTTCTTTTAGATACTTGCTGTATTTTTTACCGCTAGCACATTATAGTATACCATAACTTTCTTGTCAACAATCTACTTCATATACACAGTTCAATGCTTAACGCCGTGAACTGTAATTTTTTTACATAAAAAGCCCCACCTTCCAAATCGTTTATGAACGACAACTCTATGACTACACTATACATTCCATGGCAGGAATATCACACAATATTGTCTAATATATATAATGCATTTTATTATTGAAAAGAGGATTTGTTTTATTCATGATACAATTGGAAAAGCTCGCTACAGAACGCAAAAATCCGGCAAGTGAATCTATCGATCAGGTTTCCACGCTTTCTATGCTCCAAATCATCAACAATGAAGATAAAAAAATTGTGCCGGCAATTGAAGCAATTCTGCCACAAATTGCCATAGCTGTTGATACAATTACAGCCCATCTCACAAAAGGCGGTCGCCTCTTCTATATTGGTGCCGGCACTTCCGGTCGGCTTGGCATCCTTGATGCTGCAGAGTGTCCACCGACCTATGGTACAGACCCTGAGCTTGTTCAGGGTCTTATCGCTGGTGGTTATGCTGCTATTTTAACTGCACAAGAAGGCGCAGAAGACTCCTCATCTCTTGCTGTCGATGATTTGAAAGAAAAGACCCTTGTTGCCAGTGATGTCGTTGTCGGCATTGCTGCCTCGGGACGTACCCCATATGTCATCGGAGGTTTGACGTATGCACACGAGATAGGTGCCGCAACAATCTCGATTGCCTGCACACCGAATGCTCCAATTACTGTTCTTGCCGATATTGCGCTTACACCTGACATCGGCCCGGAAGTCATTACAGGCTCGACACGCATGAAGGCAGGCACTGCCCAAAAGCTTATTCTCAATATGCTTTCGACGGGCACAATGATTCATCTGGGTAAAGTCTATGGCAATCTTATGGTCGATGTCAAAACCTCTAATAAAAAGCTGGAGGAACGTGCTCGCCATATCGTCATGGAGGCCACAGGATGTGACCGACCAACCAGCATTCAAAAGCTTAAGGAAGCACATGGGCAGGCTAAGCTCGCTATTTTCATGCTGCTGTCTGGCACATCAGTCGGCAAAGCCGTAAAGCTGCTTGATGAAGCGCACGGGTTTGTTGCGATCGCACTAAAAAATTTAACAAAATAAACAAGTTCAATAAAGGAGGCTGCTCTCATTGACTGCACTCGACACAACTACACTCGCAGCTGACATCTATAAGCTTCTCGGACCAAAAGAAAATATCCTTATTGCCGAAAACTGTATGACACGACTTCGGCTGCAGCTCAAAAAAAAGGATATAGCATCACTTGCTGCTCTCAAAAAAATGCCAGGTGTACTTGGCATCAATGAACCATCTGCAAATGAACTGCAAATCATACTTGGACCAGGGCGCGCAGCACAGGTCGCAGATGCATTTCAAAAACTTCTAAAAGCACCTGCTGATGCAAAAACTGTATGCAACATCACCAAACAAAAGCCACAGATTGGCGATGGGCATAAACTGCATTCTGCAATCCGCACGAAAAACGCAACACCAGGTAAATTGTTTTTAAAGCGCATCGCCAGCATTTTCATGCCAATTATACCTGCATTTATTGGCTGTGGTCTTATCACAGGGCTCCTTAATGTCATTCTTAAAATTGATCCATCACTTGGTAACATTGCCGCAATCCAGCTTCTGCAGATTGCTGGCAATGCTGCATTTTGGGGCATCAATATCTTTGTTGGCATAAATGCTGCTAAAGAATTTGAAGCCTCACCCATACTGGGGGGTGTCATGGCTGTTATCATCACACATCCGGGTCTCAGCTCAATCAGCTTATTTAATGAAACGCTCGTACCGGGACGCGGCGGCATCATGGCTGTTTTGCTTGTTGTTGCCTTTTCTTCCTGGCTGGAAAAGAAACTTCACCATATGATCCCGGAAATGTTTGATCTCTT
>JBAYAD010000314.1:0-3202 GCA_041669965.1 Selenomonadaceae bacterium | reverse complement strand
GAATCATTATTTTTTATCCAGATATTTCATGATCGCCGCTTTAATGATGGCGACTTTAGTGTCCCCGTTCTTCTCCACGGCAGCGGTAAATTCGGCGGCTAAATCCTTCGGCAGCCAAACGGACAGCCGCGCCATGTTTTTCGCTTTCCAGCGATCTTGTGGTGTCACCATTATTCTATTTTGGGTAAAGCCGGGATGCGGCCGGCACATCGTGCCTTTGTGGATAAATAGTCTTTTTTCCGCTCAGCTGGTGTCATTGATTTTATTTCAGCCCTCATTACCTTATAAATGTCTCCTAGATTTTTTACATCATGCGTCTTTCTTAGTTCTTTTAATGCTTTCTCATTCCCCGCCATAGCTAACTCACATAAATCTACTGTTCTTGCCATTTTGATACCCTCCTTTTAATCCCACGCTTCCGAAAATTCTTCATTAGCAAATAATTCAGCCAACCCCGTTATTTGTTTCAATCTTAAAACTTCATCCGGCTCCATGCCTAATTCTTTCCCAATCTTTTTATCATTCCAATTACGCCGCGCCAACTCTAAAATAATATCGCTCATGGCCGCTACTTGGTGTTTGCCTCGCGCACGGTTATGACGAATAGTGGAGGCTATGCGGTCAGCTTTGTCTTGCCTATCCCCATTTATCAATGTGATGGGTAAGTACCCATGGATGCGGTTTCTTACATCTTCACACTCCTTCCCTACTCTATTGCGGTGGAATCCGTCTATAACTTCATAATGCCCGTTTTCTCCCCATGCTACTATAGGCTGGGTATACCCATCCTCGCCAATGCTCAATTGTAATAGTTTCATTTCGGGCGTCGCTACTGCATTTGGATTGTAATCATTAGCGGATATCTGCTCGGCCGGCATCCATAATACACAGTCGACAGGTTCAGTTTTGAACGGACTAATTTCATGTAATGCCTTTTTCACATTGTTAATGGCGTTTATTTTGTTAGCCTCATCCATTGATGCTATTTCATTAATTAATTTGTCTAATGCTTCCCCCATGCCTGCCTCCTCCTTTTCATTATTTTTTTATAATTTTCATAACTTGCCGATTTTGTTTGACTAAATGATAGACCCTTGCACCAATAATCATTTCTTAACAATGATTTACATACCCTTTTCCATGAGGGAACTTTTTTGTCTGCCTCAAGGTGGATGTCAGCTTCATCGGGGATGCCATGCGGATATCCTCTTTCTTCCCACCAATGCAAAAAAACGGCTATTTTATTTTCGTAATGTTCTTTTGTCGCAGGGGGCATACTCTCGATAAGCATCTCCGCGAATGACTTCCATGTGTGTCCTGGCGGTTTAGATATTTTTATCCTACCAAGAATATCCCCTGTTTCCCGAGCATACAACGCGCCTTGGTTTGCGCCATTAACTCTAGCCACTACTCTCCCCCATGTTTCTGGCTCGATTACATGAAACAACCACAGCCCTTGCCGTTGATCGTCACCATAAGGTTGGCATATACGCATTTGGCTAGGGGTTAGCCCTGCGCCATGCATCAAGTCGTATAGATGATTATACGGCTTACCATACCGGGTGTTATAAAGCCATATGTCGCTCACTTTCCAATCGTAAATGGGGTATATGTTATACAACCCCCCGCCCAGCCATGTAGTATATGTTTTGTTTTCAAACATAGATTTTTTAGCCTTGATTGTTCTGTACCTGTTCAAACTTTCATCTGCCCTTATCCCAACAAAGCAGGCTGTTAATTCATTTTCACCGCCAAACCATTTTCCAAATCGGGGAACAAACTCCTCAAATTCCATTCCCGCCTTAAAAAACGGGAAGTAATCATAATCTGTTATAGCCATATCTGGCGGTTGCCTGATCCAGTCTTTCCCTTTTTCCCAGCAACACCATTTCGGTTCGTAAACCGATACGGCGTTCCGCAAAGATATCGGTAAGCATATCCAATATGGGATAATATAATCCGCGTACAATTCATACATCTCTTTAATGTGGTCTATGGTTATCTTGTACATCCCTTCTAAATCAACAAGCAATACCCCTATTTTTTTACCTCTTTTGATTGCTTCATCCATAACTAGATGCAACATTACTGAGCTATCTTTGCCGCCGCTGAATGAAACGTAAATTTTGCTAAAATTATCAAACACATAAGATATTCTATTTCTTGCTTCGCTCAGAACATCGATATTAAGCCCTCGCTTAGACATTTTAGAGCCTCCTCATAAGATTTTTTTTGCAGATTCCCATCATGATCAACATAAAGATAATATTTAGCCGCTCGCGTCCATGATTCGACTTCCATTACTTCGTAAACCTCTCCGGGTGCTAATATATAATAATCGTAAACGCCCCTTGTCCCTACGCTATTTGCGTTAGAATAATCTCGATTGGGCTTCATCTCTTCTGTTTTTACAAAACCATTACGATAAACACCAAGCACTTTTTTACAATAAGGCGTGAATTTTCCCCGGTGTGATCCATCGCCTATTCGTTCTAATTTAAGCAAACGCCCTACCATACTTTTGCCCCCTATTATTTTTGCTGTTTAGCCGCGTATTGCTACTGACGGCGATACCCCGCTATGATTTCAAGTGCTTCGTTGTACTCGTCTTTGTTGTATATGCGCGGTGCATAACCTTCGCCGCCCTCATTTTGGATGTCGTTGTAACTTTTCATTTGCGCTTTTGCCTCTGCCGCGCAAGGTATGTTTTGCTGCGCTTCTGCTTTGGAAATGACTTCTTCTGCCCACTCAATTTGTTGTGCTAATCTTTCCGTTTTTTTAGCCGCCGTGTACACTTTAACTTCCTCGGTGGTACCTTCGTCAATTAATCGGGAAACAAATTCTTCGTACCTTTTCGCGTTGGCGGCATCAAACCCAATTTTAAGCCCCCATATTTTTTTGGTGCCTGGTTTCACGTCAATCAATCTCCAAAAATTACTGTCCCTACAACTATCAAATTCTTTGCCATTGATATATACTACCATATTGCATCTGCCGACTGTTGTTGGTTCAGCTTTGCCTTTTACAACATGACCATCTAAATTTATTTCTTTTTGTTCCATAACTTCTGCATAGGTGGCTTCGATCAACCCCAGCGCGCCATTGCCCATTGTCCATTCAAATGTTTTTTTCATTTTGATACCCTCCTTAGTTGTTGTACCTCTCTCTTACAGTTATTATTATAGCATGGTGATAGCACTAT
>JBAYAD010000313.1:0-3211 GCA_041669965.1 Selenomonadaceae bacterium | reverse complement strand
GGCTGCCCCACACTGGAAAGATAGTTTTTGATTTCCGGCTGCTGCATAAGATAGGCTTCAACACTTCTGGCTTTCACATTCGTTGTATCAGTTTCCTGTAGGACAGGATATTGATACAACGAATGTGAAAGCCAGAAGTGTTGAAGCCTATCTTATGCAGCAGCCGGAAATCAAAAACTATCTTTCCAGTGTGGGGCAGCCGGCAGGAAATTATGGACATTTTAGTGTGCGTTTGAGTGATAAGAATGAGCGCAAGGCTAGTGTCTGGGAAGTCACGGACCGGGTCCGGAAATATCTGCTGCAGAATTTCCCGCAGGCGGTTGTTCAGGTTAGTGCGACGCAGAACTCAATGCCGGGGGTTTCCGGCGGTACGGGAACTGGCAATAGTAATGGAAATAGTGCGCCGGTACAGATTGAGCTCAGGGGTAATGACTTACAGAGTATTGTTAAAGCATCGTATGTATTGCAAGACACGCTAAAACAAATAGATGGGATCAAGGATGTGCGCAGCTCTTATACGGAGGGTGCACCAGAACTTCGTCTGGTTGTGGATCGCGAAAAACTACGTTTTTATAATACAACAGCGAACGATATCCATAATATCTTTTCCGGAGCGATTGCCGGGACTTTGTCGGGCTATTTGATGAATGACCCTAATAATGATTATCAGGATACGGATATTTATGTTCGCTTAAAAAACAGCGATGGGTTTAAAGCTTCTGATCTTCGTTCTTTGCCAGTCAATACGACAACGGGACTTATCAATTTAGGAAATGTTGCTGAAGTCAAAGATGGAGTGGGTCCTGTTATGCTGCGGCGTGTAGATAAGCAGGAATCGATTAATATATCAGCAAATATTGATGATGGGCGTTCGCTGCAGGATATACTAACAAAAATTTCCAGCCAAATTGGTCCGGATGAATTGGGGAAAAATGTTACGTATCAATTTATCGGGCAGGCAGATAATATGAAGAATACCTTTATGGAAATGGGACAGGCGATAGGCTTGTCATTACTGCTGGTTTATATTCTGCTGGCTGTTTTGTATGAGTCGTTGTCTACACCGATTATTCGTATGTTTTCTCTGCCGTTTGGGTTGATTGGGTCTTTTATATTTTTAGCGATTACGCATAATACAATAAATTTGTATTCGCTATTGGGACTACTGGTCATGGATGGTCTTGTGGCGAAAAACGGGACGCTTTTGCTTGATTATACGCTGACACTCATGCATCAGGGAGTGGATGCTAAAACAGCAGTGGTTGAGGCGGCAAAGACACGGCTAAAGCCGATCTTTATGACATCAATTACAATGATTACAGGGATGCTTCCTACGGCACTGTCGATTACGCCAGGGGCAGAAACCCGGGTAAGTATGGCCTGGGTCGTCATTGGTGGATTATTGTCTTCAACATTTTTTACCTTAGTTGCGATTCCACTGATTTTCTTATATTTTGAGTCTTCCAGTTTTTCGTTGCGAACATTGCTGGCAAAATTAAAGAGAAAGAGAAAAGCCGGCATGCGTTAAAAGACTGAGAAATGGCAGTGTTTTATTTAGTCTGCAAGGAAATATAGGAGGTATGTTTTTATGAAGCTACACCAGACGGGTCTTGTAATGAGCCTACTGATTTTTTCGTTTTTTGCTATAGAGAATATCGGACAGGCTGAGGAGCAGCCTGTACAGCAGTTATCTTTGGAAAATTGCGTAGACATGGCGTTACAGAAAAATCTTACTGTTCAAATGTCACAGTCCGATACGGATAAGTCTTTTGCTTTGGTAAAAAGTGCAAAGGGAGCAAATGGACTTTCGGTCAATGTGGTGAACTCGGATTATCGGAAACAGACGACCAGCAGCTCTCACCCAAATCAAGCCAGCGGTGATCCATTTACACTGGTGACAAATCAAATTGCATTTACGCTGCCTTTGTATAATGGCGGGAAAATGGAAAAAACAGTCGATGCTGCTGTCGTTGCGTATGATACTGCAAAAAGAAATCAGGAAATCAGCAAATCACAGATAAAATATCAAACGACGGTTGATTATTATCGGGTATTACAATATAAGAATTTACTCGCAGCGGATACGCGTTCAATTGATGACTATACGTTACATCTACAGAATTTGCAGAACAGTTATGCAGCGGGGCTTGCGTCCAGACTGCAGCTTTTACAAACGAAGGTAAGCCTGGCCAATGCGCAGGATACATCGATGAAGGACAAAGCAAGTTATGAAAATGCTGTAGTTGCGCTAAAAAACGTGATTGGTGTGCCAAGGGCAAGTGACATAGAAGTAAAGGAGGCAGGCCCTTATGAGGAGACGCCTTCTGCTGAGTTTGCCGATTGTCTCAAAGTGGCATTAGAAAACAGACAAGAACAGATTGTTGCGAAAAACAATGTTAAAGTTGCAGAGGATAATTTAGATATTGCCCATAGCGGGAAACGTCCGTCGCTCACATTGAATGGCAATGACGGATTGCAGGGCAGTAATTTTGCTAACAATAATAAAAATTATTTTTCCGTGTATTTTACGCTTTCCTATAATTTATTTGATTCAGGCGTGACAGCAGCGCAGATTGAAGCGGCAAAAGCTGATTTAAATAAAGCAAAGAAAGCAGCTCAGCAACAGGAGAATACAATTTATGCGGATGTCAGCCAATATTATTTGGGGATGGAAGAAGCGCAAAAGAGAATTGAAACCAGCCAGGTTGCGGTGAATCAGGCAGAAGAAGTCTGCAAGATTGCAACGGTTAGTTTTGCCGCCGGTTTAGAGACGAATCAGGATGTTCTGGATGCGGAAGTTGCCTTAGCTACAGCGCAGAATAATTATGCGCAGGCGTTATATGATTACAATATGAACAAAGCCGGTTTGCAAATGGCTATGGGGACCTCTCTTTACAACCGTAAATCATGATTGAAATAAAGAAAATAGAGATAGAAATGTCATAAAAGAAAAAGTGCAAGTTCAAAGCCGGGAAAGAATCAGCTGTCAGCATAGCATTACTGGCAGCTGATTCTTTTCCGGCTTCGTTTTTTTATGGAGCACATTTCATACTTCGCTTTAAATTAGGTGGGGCTTTATATTCAAATAATGAACAGCCTCCTACTCAATTGTTTTTAAACTTTATAATAAGCTGATGATCATATAAAAAAATATACATAAACAAGAATTAATATAGAATTTATATATAAATACTTGACAAAAATCTTTGAT
>JBAYAD010000312.1:0-3222 GCA_041669965.1 Selenomonadaceae bacterium | reverse complement strand
TATTCCAGCCAGATTGGGGATAAGCTCATCCATCCTTTCCAGAAGATTGATCATGGGAAAATTGACATTGGTAAAACAAGGAATGTGATAATAGAAAAATGGTATATCAGGCACAACGCTTGCAACCTCTTGGCAGAATAAAGCCAAAGCTTCAACACTGCTTGGCTTAAAATAATATGGAGAGGTGACAGCGACTGCATCAAGTTCGCATTGCTGAGCATAGAGTGCCAGATCCTGACATTCCTTGACACAGGTTCCACCGAGAAAAGCAATGATGGAGAATCCGGGTTCTTTGTATTTTGACCACTCCTTATATAATAAGGTCTTCTCTTCGAATGTAAGAGCTGAGCTTTCTCCTGTGGTTCCGCAAATAAATACGCCGCTTAAACCATTTCTTTTATACATGGCTTGCTGCTTTTCTATCATGCTTACATTGATCTTATTTTGTTCATCGAAAGCCGTAAAAGGAGCCGCAACAAGTCCTTTAATTTTATTGAAGTCTTTCATCTTGGTATTTTAGGTATAACAGAAGGTACTGTTTATGATGGTGCAAATATAATAAAAAAATTTATATATACTACATATTACATATTTTTATAACTATATTTGCTATTATTCAATTTTATCAGCTATTATATACTATATATTGAAAAAAAATATTCATATTTGCACCATTAATTTTTTAATTAATTTTGGTCATCTACTATTGTTCTTTATAAAATAATACAATGAATATTTCAAAGGAGTTATCGTTAGTCGAACAAACACAAAAAAAAATACTCGAATATATTGCGCAAAATGGATGTCAGATGAATTCCCATTTACCAAAAGAAAAAGAATTGGTAGATATTTTGGGAGTTAGTCGCGTTGTAGTTCGTGAAGCATTGAGTCACCTGAGGGCTATTGGATTTTTGGAAACCAAACGAAAAAAGGGGACAGTGATTGTAATCCCCAAAATTTTTGGAGTATTAAAAGTGATCCTCGCTTCTGGAATGCTTGATCGCAATTCTTTACGCGATTTGTATGAACTTCGCCTGATGTTGGAAATCGGTATGGCTGATTTTGTCTTTAACCGAAAAACGGAAGCCTATCTGCAGAAGCTTGATGAAATTGTAAAAGATGAAGATACCATTTCTGATACAGAAGAATCCATTGCGCTTGACATCAAATTTCACAGTTGCCTATATACCATAGTCGGAAATAATAGTTTATCAGATTTTCAACATTTATTGGGGCATTTATTTATGTTATATGCTCCAAGATCCAAAAATTATAAAATTAAACAGATCGTGTCTCACGCAGGCCTTATTGAAGTACTTAGAGCAGGAACTCCAGATTCGTTCAGAATGGCAATGAGGTTGCACCTCAATACTCAGTTTGACAATATGGAAAAGATCCTGGACAAAACAGATAAAAGCCACAAAAGTAAGATCCCTAACGTTTAATTAAAGACCCATAAATCTAATCATTTCTCCAAAACATGGCTCCATCATGTTCGTGAGAAAGTTTTTTTAATATTAATCTTTTATACTACCATGAAAACACATGACGAAAGGAAACGTAAATTTTATTTTACAAAAGAAAGATCTTTGTCTTTTTTGGGATTATTGTGGCTAATAAGCCTTTGCGCATGCAGCAAAAACCTGGAATTCAAACTTAATAATTCAACAACAATTGAAGTTCCAAGTGATACTACTGAGATTACTGAGCCTGTTGATTCCACCAATTTTTCAACATCCGAAAATCCTTTTGTTTGTGGGACAGAAGGTTACGCGTGCTACAGAATACCAACTCTGGCTGTGACCAAGAAAGGTACAATCCTGGCTTTTGCGGAAGGCAGGAGAGAAGATTGCGATGATGCAGGCGATATTGATATAGTATTGAAGAGATCAAAAGACAATGGCAAAACATGGAGCAATATCATTACCGTAAAAGACGACGGAATCAATCGGTGTCAAAATCAGTGTCCTATTGTATTGCCATCGGGACGCATTTTGTTGGTTACCTGTTGGAATCTTGGGGCAACCGGAATGAGATCTGTCCTTGTTACTTATTCCGATAATGATGGATTGACGTGGGCTAAAGAAAAAAATATCACGTCTAGTGTTAAACTTTCCAGCTGGGGCTCATGGTATGCAACGGGACCTTGCCATGGTATTGTAAAGCAACAGGAGCCAAATAAAGGGCGGGTCATAGTGCCATGCAACCATGGTGAAGGCACAAAGGGTTACTCTCATGTGATTTATTCAGACGATGATGGTATCACATGGGCACTGGGCGGTATTGTGGCTTATGGGAAAGGGAATGAAAGCACCGTCGCCGAATTAAGCACAGGTGATATTATGATAAATATGAGAAATTCTGACACAAAATCAAACCATTTTCGTATGATTGCAATCAGTAAGGATGGAGGAAAAACTTTTAGCAGCAATTACCCGGATTCCGCCTTGATCGAACCAGGTTCCGGCTGCCAGGGAGTGTTGTTGCGTCATTCAATCAATGCCGTGACAGGTAAGGCCAATATTCTGTTTTCCAATCCAAATCATGGAACCAGCCGTCGTGACGGAACCATTAAATTAAGTGAAGATGATGGTAATACATGGACTAAGAGCTATTTGTATGCCGATTATAGTGAAAATGACATTTTTTATACAGGGTACTCTGACATGGCTCTGCTGGATGACGGGAATATTGCTCTTTTGTACGAAAAAGGCTTTAAGTATTCACTCGGTATCAGGTTTATGATCGTTAAATTTAGTGATATAAAGTAACTCTAACTATTTTTGTACAACTGCTATTTTAATATAAATTTTGTCAAGATAGTCGAAGAAAGAAAAGAAATCTATTTAAACAAACAACTTTGAGGCTTGCCCTGAAGTATTAAAGGAGGCTTTTAGAATATTTTGATTTACACCCCAAGAATTTGGGTCTCGAACTTTTTTTCAATAAAGACTAAATCATCTAAACTATCTGAAAGTTTTGGATTTTAAAACTTATTTATTTGTCTGAAATATAAAACAATTTTGCATTAATTTTTAATTTTTTTTACAATTTATGAAAAATCATGAACGCCTACAGGGTCTAATTGCGGCCTCCTTTACGCCAATGGACAAACAAGGAAAAGTCTGCTTGTCTGAAATCGAAAGTTACGCAGAATTTCTTATGAAAGCCAAGGTGAACGGTAACGCTAATATCTTTTGGGAACATTGGAAATATTACAAT
>JBAYAD010000311.1:0-3232 GCA_041669965.1 Selenomonadaceae bacterium | reverse complement strand
TGTCAGAAAAAAACTTGACATGTTTCTAAGGGAAAGGTTTAATATAAATTCAATCAGATAATTCATAAAATTTAGTCTAGGGGGAATACAAATGGAAAGTGATAATCTGCAAAGAAGAACAAAAATCTTGTATACAGGGAGTGAGCCAAAGCTTCCGATTGAGCGACCGGAAACACCGCCAATCTATCATTCAACAGCAAATATTATTTGTGATATGGATGATTATGATTTTGCCAGTACGGGTGGTAAGTATTATTATTGTCGGACGGCGAATCCGAATCGTGATAGTGTTGCAGAGGCAGTATCTTTTTTGGAAAAAGGAGAATGCTCTCTCGTTTGTGCATCGGGGATGGCGGCGATCTCAACTGCGATATTATCCATAATTAAAACAGGAGACCATATAGTTGCCAGCCGTTCGATTTATGGTGAAACCATTGAGTTGTTTGATACGATTTTAAAAAAATTCAATGTAGAGATTACCTATAGTGATTTTACCAATATAGAAGAAGTTCGTGCTGCTTTAAAACCTAATACAAAGCTGTTATATACAGAAATTATTGCCAATCCGCTTATTGAAGTAGTGGATATCGAGGCTGTATCAGCACTGGCGCATAGCGCAGGTGCGCTGGTATTGGTTGATAGTACATTTACAACTCCGTTTGCTATTCGTCCGTTGGAACATGGCGCAGATATTGTCATTCATAGCCTTACAAAATATTTTGGTGGACATAGTGATATTACAGCAGGCTCTATTACGGGATCAAAAGCTTTACTAAAAAAAATATATTCTGATTATCTGCTTCTGGGGGGATGCCTGGACCCTAATAGTGCATGGCTCATGCTGCGCAGCATTCGTACGATGGAGATGAGGGTTACCAGACAGTTTGAAAATGCTAAAAGACTTGCTGAGGCTTTGCAGGCTGATTCACATGTGAGATATGTAAACCATCCATCCTTGTCAAGGCATCCACAGCATGCATTGGCCGCAAGGCTTATGCCGGATGGCTGTGGTGCTATGCTGAGCTTTCGTGTAGAAGATGACAGGAGCACAGTTAATGCTTTTATGCACAAGCTGAAGCTGGTAAAATATCTTGGCACACTGGGTGGGTATCGTACAAGCATAGCGCACCCTGCTACGGCGTTTCGGAATGACTTTACACCAGAAAGATTAAAGGAAATGGGCATGGAAGAAGGATTGATTCGCATTTCTGCCGGGACAGAAGCCTTTGAAGATATAGTTGCTGATTTCAGACAAGCTCTGACAGTGTTTAAGACCGTATAATTTGAAAGAAGGTGAGCCCATGTTTAAAAACATTAATTTTCCAATAGCCTTGCTTGCTGTAGGATTATTGATTGCTATGGTTATTCCTATAGTAGTTTTTCCAGATGTAAGTGCTGCCGTCATCAATGTTTTTTATTCGGTCATGACATTGAACCTTCCCTGGCTTTTTATGCTGATTGCTTTTCTTAGTGCTGTATTTGCTGTATTTATCATGTTTTCCAAATATGGAGATATTCGTTTGGGAGGGCCTGATGCTAAACCACATTACAAATTTTTTACTTGGGCGGCTATGAATATGTGTTCTGCAGCAGGTGCGGGAATTTTAATATTTGGTATGGTCGAGTGGATGTATTATGTTAAAACGCCGCCCTTTGGCGTTGCGCCTATGTCGGTGCAAGCTTATGAATATGCCTCGGCTTATGGTATGTTTCATTGGGGCTTTTCTGCATGGGCTATTTATCTGCCCACCTCACTGGCTTTAGGCTATATTTTTTGGAATAAAAAAGTAGACTCTTTGAATTTGTCGGATCTTTGCAAACCGGTTTTGAAAGGGCACAGTCTGTTGGCTCGTTTTATAAGGACAGGAATCGATGGAATCGTTGTTTTTGGTTATATCGGCGGGCTTGTTTGTACCGTAGGCTTAGGCACTTCAATCTTGGCGGAGCTTGCCGGATATTTACTAGGCCTGTCAGTTACTTTTGAATTGCGTATAGCGGTAATTCTTATATTTTGCTTGTTCTTTATTTTATCGACATCTAAAAGTATTGCTAAGGGAATTGGTATTATTAGCGACTTTAATGTTAAACTGGCTATCGTGTTTTTTGCTTTTGTGTTTTTGGTCGGGCCAAAATCCTTTATTTTGAATAATTTCGTAATGGCAATCGGAACGAATATCCGCGAGTTTGTGCACATGAGCTTTAATACGGATGCGATTGCACAAACCGGCTTTGTTCAGGAATGGACAGTTTTTTATTGGGCGTGGTATGTGGGATGCACGATTTCCGATGGATTGTGGCTGGCACGAGTATCTTATGGGCGTACGTTTCGGGATATTGCCATCGTAAGGTGTATATGGACATCGCTGGCGTGCTGGCTGGCTTTTGCAGTGCTTGGAAATTATGGAATAAATCTGGAACTTACTGGAGCACTGAATCTGTCACAGATTGTTATTGATAGTGGTAATAATGCGGCTGTACTGGCTATTTTAAAGACGCTGCCTTTTTCAGGTATTGCGATTGCCGTATACATGGCAGTGGTATTTATTACGCTGGCCTGTGGTGCTACGGCAGCGTCTACGGTTGTGTCGATACTTACATCAAAAAATCTGAAAAATGATGAAGAAGCCAATAAATGGTATAAAGTTTTTTGGGCGTTTCTGGTGTTATTGCTCCCAGTCAGTATTTTGTTCCTGGAACATATGGTGCCTGGATTAAATGTTTTAAAAACCATACAATCAGTTACATCGGTATTTGCTATTCCGATGCTGTTTGTTATAACTTTGCTTTTAGTATCATTTTATAAAATTTTAAAGAAGGATATCGCGGATAAAAATATTTCAGTTGATAAAAATAAACGGTTTAAGTGGAATTGAATTTACAGAGTAAAAACTATAGAGTTGTAAAGAAAAGGAGAAAATTATTATGAAAAGAAAAATGGAGACAATGGATGGAAATACAGCTGCAGCGTATATATCGTATGCATTCACGGATGTAGCTGCAATTTTTCCAATTACACCATCCTCGAATATGGCGGAAAGTGTGGACGAATGGGCTGTACAAGGGAGAAAAAACTTGTTTGGACAGACGGTTGAGGTTGTAGAAATGCAGTCAGAAGGAGGAGCGGCGGGAGTGGTACATGGGTCGCTGCAAGCCGGAGCCCTGACTACGACGTATACGGCTTCACAGGGGTTGTTGCTGATGATTCCTAATATGTACAAAATTGCTGGGGAAC
>JBAYAD010000310.1:0-3239 GCA_041669965.1 Selenomonadaceae bacterium | reverse complement strand
CACCTTGCCAAGGTGGGGGTCGCGAGTTCGAGCCTCGTTTTCCGCTCCATAAAATGGCGACATAGCCAAGCGGTAAGGCCGGGGTCTGCAAAACCCCTATTCTCCAGTTCGATTCTGGATGTCGCCTCCATATAAAAGTACAGCTTCTAAGGGTTTTCTTAGGAGCTTTTTTTATTATGCTATTTTATGCGAAGTTTAAAATTGATTATTGTGACCAGGGTTAAAACCGACGCTGCTTATCTGCAAAAGTGCACAGGATTTTATCCTGGTTTGGTATTACGTGGAGGAGCTTTAAAATAGTGGTGGAATATATAATAAAATGGTCATCACTTTAGTGTTTTATAGTAGTAGTATTGGCAAAAAGACACTAGGTTTTGCTGAGAAAATAAAATATTATTCCCATGATTTTTTTCTGTATACATAAAAAAATCCTAGACAAATCCTAAGTAAATGTGCTATTATAAGCCATGTAAGGACGATATATGACATGGCAATGTTGCCATATGATAAGTTTTGTATTTGTAATGTGCATATTTGTGTGCGTTAGCATTGCTTTATCATATGGTTTTTTTGTGTCATAAAACAATTATTATCAATACAAAATAAAATATTAAATTAAAGGTGGTACAGATTATGGAAAAATTATTGTATGTAATTCCGGCGAATTCTAAAAAGGAAGAAATACTTGAAACATTAAAATCTCATCCGGAAATCAAGTTCGTTTCTCTCGTTGGCATTGACCTTGCTGGAAATGATACGGATGAAAAAATACCTATGCGTATTTTTCTTAAGGATATAGACGATTTTTATGCTGGGATAGCTGTTCAAACAGATGGCTCATCAGTTGTTCTTACAGGTATTGCTACATTGAATAATGCAAAAGTGGATATGCCTATTGATCCAAGTGTAAATTGGTTTGTTGACTATAATGTTGAGCATTATGATGATGAAACAGAAAAACCGGTTGGAACACTTCGTGTGCCGGCATTTCTTATTCATGAAGGAAAATATGTCGATTCTCGTGCAGTCCTCAGCGATACACTTAGCTATGTAAAGAAAGAACTTCTTGCATTGTTTAAACAAAATCCTGTAGTTTCCGGCCTTGAACACATTAGTGGAAACGATGTCGAAGATATTCAGTTTACTTCGGCTACAGAACTTGAGTTTTGGGTAAAGACACCACTTGGTGAAGCGGATATTACAGAAATGTCTGCATCGCAGGTTATGCAGGAACAATACTGGCAGCGTACACGTGGTGCTGTTCGCACTGCACTTGAGCAAACCGTTATCATGCTGGATGCTTATGGACTTAGCGCTGAAATGGGACATAAAGAAGTCGGCGGACTTAAGGCACAGATGGATGAATCTGGTAATATGACACATGTTTGTGAACAAATTGAAATTGACTGGAAATATGCAGATGCTTTACAGGCAGCTGATAATGAACTTCTTGTTCGTACAGTAGTAAAAGAAGTATTTAGAGAAAACGGTTTGGAAGTAAATTTCAAGGCTAAGCCGATGATTGGTCTTGCTGGTAATGGTGAACATACACATATTGGTATGGCAGCACTTCTTAAAAATGGTAAGACGGTCAATCTCTTTTCTTCGAAAGAAATGACAAAAGACTTTATGAGTGCTGTTGGGTATGGTGCAATTATGGGGCTTTTGAAGAACTATGAAGTTATTAATCCATTTGTATCGGCAACGAATAATTCATTAAATCGTTTAAGACCAGGCTTTGAATCTCCGGTGTGTATTGTAACTTCGCTTGGGCATAGTCCGGAAGTTCCTTCTCGCAATCGTACAATTCTTGCTGGTCTTATTCGTGATCTTAAGAATCCGTATGCGACACGTTTTGAGCTTAGGGCTTGCAATCCCTATACAAATACATATATTGTTCTTGCTGCAATTTATGCGTCTGTTCTGGATGGTGTCAGAGCTTCTTTTACGAGAACAACAGATGAGCTTCTTTGTGAACTTTCAAAAGAAGCTGGAGAAGAAGGTTTTTATCTTGAAAAGGATAGAGCATATCGTAGTGAAGATGATGTGTTTGAAGATTATACAGATGAAGAACGCAGTCGCTTATTTGGTGCGCCGCCAGCTACAGTTTGGGAAAATATGGCAAGTCTTGAAAATTATCCAGAAAAGCGTTCTGTACTTACTGCAGGCGGTGGATTACGTGATCAAATCATCAATGCGTTTGTTGCGGGTGAATTGCTTCGCTGGAAAACCGAGCTTATCAGCCGTATTATTCCGGAAAATCGTGCAATTGTAAGATGTTCCAGAGAGATTAAGGCTGCATTTGTTACAGATCAGGATTCGTATAATTGGAATAAGATCAATGGGATTCGTTCATATCTTGCCAAAGATAGTATTGATGAAAAATCACTGTTTACTTTACTAACCAATGCGTTGAATGAAGGCGACTATGCCACAGCTTCTGGTTTACAGGTAGAAATGTATGATAAGGTACAAGAACTTAAAGCACTTTATGATGCTTATCAGAAAAACATGATTTAATAAGAGCTTTATAATGGGAACGATGTAGCATTTTGATGTTACATCGTTTTTATTTAGTAAACAAAAAAATACCTTATTTTTAGAATTATTGGTATTTTGACGCAATAATTCTAAAAGAGTATAATATAGTTATTATATTTGAGAGGTGATAGGCTTGCTAAAAAACATGGAGCGCTTGTTGTTTTTGGTAGTTCTTATAATGACAATAAATACCATAGCTTTTGCTGGTACCTTTCTTGTAAAAGCTGGTATGCAGGGCGAAAATGTAAAACAAGTACAAGTGTTACTTATAGCACAGGGGTTTTTAGATGGTGAAGCAGATGGCTTGTGTGGAAGAAAAACAATTGGTGCAATAAAAAAATTTCAACAAGTAAATGGGCTTAGCGTTGATGGAATCGTTGGGCCTCAAACGTATGCTCGATTGAATCATACTAATAGTGAAAAGGTCTGTCCGATAAAGGGAAAAGCAATCCATGTATCGGCTACAGCCTATAGTGCACACGATTTTGGTAATTCATCTTATACAGCAAGCGGAACGCTTGTTCATCATGGTATTATTGCTGTGGATCCTTCTTTTATTGCACTTGGCAGCAGAGTTTATATTCCCGGATATGGAGAAGCAGTTGCAGAAGATGTTGGTGGTAGTATTAAGGGAAATCAGATTGATGTTGCTTTTGATACGCATGAAGAAGCTCTTGCGTTTGGGCGACAGGATTTTG
>JBAYAD010000309.1:0-3265 GCA_041669965.1 Selenomonadaceae bacterium | reverse complement strand
TAATAATCGCTGGTGGATTACTAATTTTGGCATCGAAAGCATCTAGTACTGGCATGGCTGTTGGTCTTATTAGCCTTTCTAATGGATTTATTTGTCTGACAATGGGGAGTTTCTTTTCGATCCCAGTTGTTTTCTCACAGAAAAATACTGGGATTATTGTTGGGATTAATGGCTTTTTTGGCACAGCTTCAGGAATTCTTGCACCCATCCTTTCAGGTGTGATTATTGATCTTTTTGGTGACTATGATATGGCACTTTATGTTGGTGCTATTATTGCTCTTACCGGTGCAGTACTTGCTTGTATTGCGAAGGTAAAACCAATTCATTCAAAGGCAGCAAATGCACAAAAAGTTATAACAGAGCCATGAAGTAACTTACTATTGTTCGAGGAGAGATATTATGAAAATACTTGTTTGCTATAAATGGGTTCTTGATGAACAGGATATTAAAATTGTTTTGGAAGATCTTTCGCTTGATAGTAGTCGGGTAAAATATAAGATCAGCGATTATGATAAAAATGCTATTGAAACAGCAATGTCACTTGCAACGAATGAGGACAGTGTAGAGACTTTGACTTTTGGGAACCTTGCGGTAAAAAAATCGTTAAAAGATGTTTTATCTCGCGGCCCGGCAAAGGCAAATTATATTATGGATAATTGTTTTGATACGGCAGATGTTTTTGTTACGGCAAATATACTGGCTGCAGCTGTGAAAAAAGAAGGACCCTATGATCTTATCATCTGTGGTGAAGGCAGCTCAGATACGTACAATCAGCAAATTGCCTCGCGTTTGGCTGTGCTTTTGAATATGGCATCTGTCACGTTCGTGAAAAAAATAACGAAAAATGACAGCGGGCTTATGGCGGTACGAAAACTTGATGATTGTACAGAAGAGATTATGATTGGTGGTCCGGCGGTTATTAGCATAGTACCGGAAATTAACAAGCCGCGCATCCCGACACTTAAGGAGGTCCTTTCAGCAGCGCGTAAACCTTCCATTGAGCTTAAACTGTCTGATTTGGCTTTAAGTGCTGAAGATCTTACGCCAAAGACAGTAAGAATTTGTACGAAAGGTTTTGTAATGAACCGAAAAAATATGATTTATAAGGATTCTGATGCTGCTGTCAATGTTAGAGCATTTGTAGCAGCACTTAAGCAAGAAGGCGTAATTTAATTGGGGAGGAAGAAAAATGGCAGGGATATTAGTTTTTGGTGAAAATGTTTCTATTACAAAACAATTATTTACCGCAGCCTTAAGCATAAAGGGTAAAGAGCAAAGCATTTGTGTGGCAACATTCGATGTGACAAACACAATGGGCTTTGGTGGTGCAGATAAAATTGTGAAGCTTGCTACTAATGTTTCTGCTTTGCCGGAAGATTCAGCAGAAGCGATTGCGATGCTTGCAAAACAGGAGTCTTGTGATGTTTGCCTTATCAGTGGCACTTTATGTGGTAAAGATATCGCAGCTAAGATGGCGGCATATCTGAAGGCTGGATTAGTGAGTTCAGCGCAGACTATTAAAATTGTGGCTGATGGTGTCGAAACGACGCGCCTTATTTACGGAGGGCTGGCTGTTGCAGAAGAAAAAACGGTGTTCCCGGCAGTTATTACAATCGAATCGCAGAGTTTCACAATACAAGAAACTACAGCTTCTTGTACAATAGAAACTTGTTTAGTCCAAAGTGCAAATTCTGCATTGAGCGTTATCCAAATTGTGCCGATCACAAAACAGGGAGTCGATATCACGGTGGCAGACAAGATTGTTGCTGTTGGGCGTGGTCTTAGTAAAGAAGAAGACCTGCGTTCGATAGAGGATCTTGCTAAAAAAATTGATGCCGAAATCGGCTGCAGTCGTGGTATAGCTGAGGATTTTCATTGGCTGCCGATTGAGCGTTATATTGGCATTTCTGGCAAAAAAGTTAGGCCAACTATTTATTTAAGTATAGGTATTTCCGGACAAGTACAGCATGTTGCAGGCATACGTGATTCTAAGATTATTGCGGCTATTGATACGAATGAAAATGCACCAATCTTTTTGGTCGCCGATTATGGTATTGTTGGTGATATGAAAGATATTATTCCATTGCTTTTACAAGAACTTTAGCCTGCAGAAAAGACGGTGAATAAAATGAGTGAAGAAGAAATTTTCGATGCTATTGTTATTGGTGCTGGCCCCGCTGGGACAGCCTGTGCCTATAAACTTGCTCAAAAAGGGAAAGCCGTGCTGCTGATTGACCGCAGCAGCACGGCTGGAGGCAAGAATCTTATGGGAGGGCGCCTTTATACATATGCACTGGATATTGTCGATCCGGAACTTCGAATGGAAGCAAAATTTGAACGTAAAGTTGCCCGTGAACAGATTATGGTTCTGGGACAGGATACGGGAATTACGATTGATTTCGAAAATTTTGCGGTGAAAGATCAAGCTTTGGCAGAGCAATCTTATACAATTCTGCGTGCTGGTTTTGATGAATGGTTTGCAGGTAAAGCGGAAGAACTTGGTGTTATGCTGGCAACTGGTATTAAAGTAGATGATTTACTGATCAAGGATGATAAAGTTATTGGCGTTATAGCTGGCGATGACAAAATGTATGCCAATACAATTGTAGCTGCAGATGGAATTAATTCTTTTATGGCACAAAAAGCAGGGCTGCGTGATGATCTTAAACCGACTATGGTTGGTGTCGGCGTTAAGGAGGTTATTTCTTTGCCAGCAAAGATTATACAGGAAAGATTTCAGGTTGGTGAAAACGAAGGGGTTGCACGTATGGTTATTGGTGGCACCGATGGTCTTACGGGCGGTGGCTTCCTGTATACGAATAAAGAAAGTATATCACTTGGTATGGTTTTTAGTCCGGAAAAATTAAATCAAAACAAGCGCAGCATTCAGGAAATTTACCAGGATTTCAAAATGAATCCAGCGATTCAGAAGCTTATAGGTGATGGTGAAAGTCTTGAGTATGGGGCTCATCTTGTACCGGAAGGCGGTTGGCTGCATAGTGTGCCGAAGAAGCTCTATCGTAATGGTTTTCTTATTGTTGGTGATGCAGCAGGCTTTTGTATTAATACAGGGACAATTTTGCGAGGTATGGATTTAGCTCTTTTGAGTGGTGTTGCCGCAGCAAATGCAATTCTTTCGGGAAAAGAAATTGGTTTGGTTTATATGGAAGAATTGCAACGATTGAATTTAATTCAGACAATGAAACTCTATAAAGGGTGGCCTAATATCATTGGACTTGAACGTATGGCAACTGTTTATCCACAG
>JBAYAD010000308.1:0-3266 GCA_041669965.1 Selenomonadaceae bacterium | reverse complement strand
ACGAAGACATTCCGATTTTTGGGTTATATGCAAAAAAATAAATGTTGTAGTCTTGAAATTTTTCAAAACCACAACATTTATTACAGAGCCGTATGTTCCCTTTATTTTACTTTTTCAATGTCTTCTTCAACCCAGAGCTTATTATGCTTTGCAGCATCTTTTACCTTTATTGTGCCATCACCAAACATACAAATAAATTCCTGCCAATTATACATTCCCAACGGAATATGACCATCGCATACTGCTCCCAAAAGGCATATTCCAACAACAAGATGGATTTTATCAACATACCAGGCAGTTTCTTTCGGTACCAGCGGCAAAGCAACATACAGGATGCCCCCCGTCACAATAATAATAACTGCACCAAAAAATACAAAAATACCCATAAGCTTCTGTCCTGAATTCATTTTGCGCATTAACGGCACAGAAATTTCTTTCCCAAGAAAAATTTTTTGTGGATATCCCCCCGATACTTTCATCCAATCAATATCCCGTTTTGTCCAACTAAAAATCTCCCGCCAAAAAGCTGCTACACGTTTTGGCTGAAAAATAAAAAAGCAGATACAGGCCAAAGTCAGCAGCCATGCACCAACAATATGTATTTGCATAACAAAATGCATTCCCTCCTGACCAAACGGCCGAAAGAAAAGCACGATTCCCGTAATTCCTGCTGGCAAAAATCCCAACACCAAGCACCAGTGAAACAGTCGCACCGGCAAGGTATGCTTGAGTACAACGTCATGATCGTCAAATATTTTCATAAAAAACTCATCTCCTTATCACAATATTGCCCGATCCACATATTTCGTATGAAAAAGTTTTTCTGCCAACGGACTCATCGGTTTACCTGCCAGCTTATCATACATAGACATCAGGCTTTTGTTTTTATGGCTTTGCCGAACTGCATGCTTTTCATCATCTTTATAAAGACCAGCTGCACGCATCTTGATGTATTTATTACGATCTTCTACAATATCCGTTACCGCATAGGCACCCGTCCAAAGAACAGCTGCAACAATTCCAGTCATACCGAGAAAATTCACGCCGTGTAACCTGTACAGCCTTTTCCACATAATTGTACTTCATAATTTCATCTCCTCATGACCATGGTAAGATGGCCTTGAATTTTCCCACCCATGAGGTCCCCATAGGATTAATCGGCTGTCCACCGCCGTTCACGCAACCGCCCGGACAGTTCATCACTTCAATAAAATGATAGGGCGATGTTCCCTGCTCAATTTCCCTAAGCAGTGGTTCAACATTTTTTGTGCCATGTACAACTGCAATCTTCAACACGATTTCCTGACCACTTTTTGCGAGCTTCAACGGCACTTCAGCTGTTTTAACCTGTTGCAAACCACGCACCGGCGCATACTCCAAATCAGCCAGCTCTTCTCCTGTAAGCACAAAATACGCCGTTCGCAGCGCTGCTTCCATAACACCACCTGTTGTACCAAAAATTGTACCTGCCCCAGTATATTCTGCCAGCGGATTATCTTTTTCCTCTATGGGTTCAACTGTGCGGATATCAATGGAAAGCTTTTTCAACAAACGTGCCAGATCCCGAGTAGTCAGTACAACATCCGTATCCTGATAGATTGCTGAATGTCCCTTCGTTTTCCAATAATCTGCTGCCGCCGTGAATTCCGGACGTGATGCCTCAAGCTTTTTTGCCGTACAAGGATAAACACCCACACAATAAATCTGTTCCGGTGGAACCTTCCAAATCTCCTGCGCCCCATAGATTTTTGCTACTGGCCCGGCCATACCTTGTGGTGATTTTGCTGAGGATAAATGCTCCCGCAAATCAGGATGGTACAGCTCCATGTAACGCACCCAGGCAGGACAGCAGGACGTAAACTGCGGTAATGGTCCAAGTTCATGTTCTTGCGGCTGATTTAAAACATATTTTTCAATTTTTTCTATGAGCTCTGTACCTTCTTCCATAATGGTATTATCGGCTGCAAAATTCACGTCCATAATCTTAAAACCAGCGTTTTTCAAAGCTCCATAAACTCTTTCAGTAACCAGTTCTCCGGGTTTCATACCAAATTCTTCCCCTAGTGCCACACGTACCGCCGGAGCTATCATCGCTACGACCGTCGTCTTTTGATCTTGCAATTTTTGAATAACTTCATCTACTGCATCGCTCGTGTCCTTAATGGAACCAAAAGGGCAATTCACTAAACATTGTCCACATTGCAGGCACTTGTCATCGTTGATATGATGTGTAGCACCATATGCACCTTCAATGGCATCTGCCGGACAAAACGATTTACATGAATCACACCCTTTACAAATTTTCGAATCAATTTGTATAATCCCGTGCAGTTCATTTGTCTGATATGATTTCGCCATAAAATATCTCCTCATTATATATCATATTTATTACACCTTTTATTTATTATAAATAAAATTTCTTCTTCAGCACAAGCCATATCAGGGGATATAAAATATAAAAGATTCAACAAAATAAGTTTTTTATCCTTATCCCCCTTCTATTATTTGGAGCCATTTTAGTGTTTTTTCCTATATTTCTTTAAATATCTAATATCCTGTTTAAATTCAGCTTATAAACCCTGTCTATATTCACAACATTTTTTGCATATTAATGATTATAGTATAAAATAAATACCCTCCTGGGGGATTATGCAAATTTATTTTTATGCATAATCCCCCAGGAGGGTTTATATTTATTTATATTCACTCTGTTTTACATTTAAGACAAATTTGCCATTGGTATTATTTTTCATTGTCGTATGCAGTGTTTCTAGTAGGGATGATGTATCCTTAACAATTGCCATTGCTTGATCATAAGTTAAGTAACTAGATCCTAAAGTTGATAATTTAAATATTAAGATTAATCGACTATAACATTCTTATTGGACTTAACAACGTATTCATTTTTTTCTTGAGCACTAAGTTCCGCCATATTATATGAATTGGTATATTTAAAATTTCCTTCGCTCTGCTCATGATTCAATTCAAACATCAGCTTCCACCGCCCATTGGAAAATCTACCTGCAAATCACCTTATACCCGCCATAGGAGCTCTGCCCTACTGAGGCGCTCACCTTACCTTGAAATGTTAATGGCACCCGCCTATAACGTACCGCCGAAACGAGCCGGAATATAACCGCGATAAACTTCATCTGAAATGTTTTTACAGTTCAGACCTTTGCTATAAATTCTTTTGAATAAACAAAATCAACCAACGACTCTTACGTATACTACATCAAAGGCTTCTTTAATCTGCGGAATACATT
>JBAYAD010000307.1:0-3286 GCA_041669965.1 Selenomonadaceae bacterium | reverse complement strand
GGTAGAATTTCGCCCCTCCTTTTTCGTATTGCACCATATCATCTGCGGTTTGATAAACGTCAGAAATTAACATTATTAATTAAGAATTCAAACTATTTACATTGCATTATTCATGCCAAAATTGTAAGCGTCAAATAAACCGTCACATGGAATAGAAGGATTGAAGATAGTACAATCACGATGAATAGGTTGGAAAAGTTTAAAAGGATGAAAAAGTAAGCAAACTTTCTCAACCGGGAATGGAGTGGTTGTATGGATACACAAAAAGTTTCAGCAGAGTACCGTTTATCACAATGGATGCATGTGATACAGGAACGGCAGAGCAGCGGGGAAAACATTAAGGAATTCTGTCAGACAAGAGGAATAAGCAGAAACAAATACTTCTACTGGCAGAGGAAACTGCGAAAGGCAACCTGTGAAGAGCTTTTAAAATCGGAAAAGCCTGCAAATATAGTACCAAGCGGATGGATGCAGCTTGAACCGAAGCAAGCAACGAAAACAACGCTGGATATTGAAATTGGCGGTTGTCGTATCACCGTGGATGAAAAAACGGATCCTGAACTATTAAAAAAAGTCTGTCGCATATTAAGGGTACTGTAATGAGATGGAGTGAAAAACCCGTATACATATGCTGCGGACATACAGATATGAGGAAATCTATTAATGGCCTGATGATGCTTGTTAAAGACAGCTTTTCCCTTGATCCATTTTCGGAAGCACTGTTTGTATTCTGCAACAGAAATCGGGATAGAATAAAAATTTTAGAATGGGACGGCGATGGATTCTGGTTGTACTTTAAGCGACTGGAGCGTGGACATTTTCGCTGGCCGGCAACAGGAGATAGCGCCACTATGCTGCTTGAGACCAGGGAACTATCTTACTTAATAGAAGGTGCGAAACTAGAGAAAAAGCTTAAGAGGGAACAAGTTTTTGAGCGGCAAATTTCGTAAAAACATTTATCTCGCAAAAGCTCCCGAAAGCTCCTAAAATCTTGCTTTTATGCGGTTTTTCTGGTATAATTTTCTTATGAAAAAACAAGAAAACTCAGCAAAAAAACTGCTTAGTATAATTGAAGAAAAGGACCGTAGGATTGCTGAATTAGAGCAACAGGTACAGTGGTTTATGGCACAGATCCGCCTTGCGAAGCATAAGCAATTTGGCGTATCAAGCGAAAAGACAGACAATATTCAGTTGTCCATATTCAACGAGGCTGAATTAAGTTCCGACATGACCATGCCGGAACCTGAGCTTACCGAGGTAAAGGCGCATTATCGCAAACGGACGCGCCTTACAACTGACAAATTACCCAAGGATTTACCTGTTGAGGTAATTGAACACGAATTGCCGGCTGAAGATTGTATCTGCCCGAAATGCAGCAGTCAAATGCATACGATGGGGAAAGAAACCCGCGAAGAGCTCAAGATCATCCCGGCTAAAGCAGTAATTGTGCGACATGTGCAGCACGTTTATGCCTGCCGGAATTGTGAGGGGACTTCCGATCATGTTCCTATCGTAAAGGCAGATATGCCAGAGCCCGTTATAAAAGGTGGATTCGCCTCACCCGAAACAATTGCCCATATAGCGGTGCAAAAATTTATGATGGCATCGCCGCTGTACCGTCAGGAGCAGGAATGGAAGCAAAACGGCATCCTGCTTTCCCGGCAGACTATGTCAAACTGGCTGATCAAGGCCTGTGAGGACTGGCTTATGCCAATATATGAAGAGATGAAAGATCGATTGTGTGAACATGAAGTTCTTCACGGGGACGAAACCACCCTGCAGGTGCTTAAAGAACCGGAGAAGGCGGCACAGTCAAAGAGTTACATGTGGCTGTACCGCACCAGCGGAGAGGCAAAACACCAGATTGTAATTTATGAATATCAACCTGACAGGAAACATATACATCCAGAAGCGTTTTTAAAGAATTTCAAGGGATATCTACATTGCGACGGATATGAAGGCTATCACAAGCTTCCGGAAAATATAATCGTCGTAGGCTGCCTGGCACATCTTAGGCGGAAATTCTTCGATGCATTTAAAACCTTGCCCAAAGAGAAACAGCAAGAATCCAATGCGGCAAAAGGAGTAGCCTATTGTGATAAGCTGTTCCGTCTTGAAAAACAGTTTGCTTCATTTACCCCTGATAACCGCCATAAGGAGCGCGAACGATTATCAAGGCCTTTGTTTGATGAATTTTACAATTGGATTGAAGGTATTACTGCCTTGCCCAAAACCCTTCTTGGCAAAGCGGTATATTACGCAAAATCCCAGCAAAAATATCTTGAGAGATATCTGCTTGATGGCCGTCTTGAAATTTCAAACAACCGTGCGGAACGCAGTATTAAGCCATTTGTAATCGGACGCAAAAACTGGCTTTTTGCTAACACGCCAAACGGCGCCAGGGCCAGTGCAATTTATTACAGCCTGATTGTGAGTGCAAGAGAAAATGGCTTGAATCCATTTGAATATTTAACATGGATTTTCACCAATGCCCCCAACCTAGGAAAAGCAGGTTACACATCCGCAGTTAAAGACTTCCTACCCGGTAGTACAGCTATACCGGAAAAGGTATTTACCCCGCAGCCGGGTGATGCAAATCCGAAAAAATTTGCATGGGAGGAAGACTGATATGGGGAAGAATATTGATTACATGATGGAATTGGTAAATGAATACCTATCAGGCAAAACTCCCCGGTATATATTTGAACTGAACTTTCAGACCAAGATCTTAGCCCGTTACAAGAAAATGGTGCGGGAAGATAGGGACTATGCCGAATATTTTTATGATATGCTTTCGGAATATGGCGTTGATGCAGGCGATGGACTATCGGATAAAGAATTTAAACAGCTGATCCGAAGACAGTATAACAAGGTAAAAAGTATTGCCAAGGATGGCTTCTGGTGATACCTACGTTTAGTAGGTACTGGACTGTTTGACGCTTACAAATATGAAACGGTCTCAGTACGTTTAAAATAGACGCTGCTAGTTGCCCTGCAACAGTATTTCATACTGCTCTGAATCACTTGTTGAAAAGACTCAGAAATATCATGCGGATCAAGCAGATCAACCATAATCGGTAAGTCCGATTACGAAAAATCATTTCTTACGGCCTCCTGGCGATGACCATCAATTATTCCTTCCCAATGAGGACCAGATCAATATCTGAATATTTGCGTGCACATCCTGTCACGCGTGAACCAAAAACTCAAACTTCACAATTTGGAACATTTCTGCTCAAAATGTCTTTTATCATTTCTAAATATTTTGATTCATGATCAATTTTTT
>JBAYAD010000306.1:0-3287 GCA_041669965.1 Selenomonadaceae bacterium | reverse complement strand
TGGCATTCACTATACCACCATTGATCTCTATTCTACAGCCAGTACCTCCGCCAATACCGGCTCCTGCCTGACCACCAGTAGCTGTAACTGTACCACCATTGATTGTAATTTTGCCACCAGCATTCGCATCTTCATTGCCGCCAATCCCCACAGCCAGATAACCACCGTTTGCTGTAATTTCTCCACCGTTAATTGTAATTGTTCCGTTTGCCTCCTTTCTTTTACCACCAATTCCTGATCCACCATCACATTCAGGGTCTGTGTCTTTTCCTACCGCTATAAGTTTACCATCATTCCCATTGATGATTAATGATGCGTTTCGTTGCACAGATAACCCTGCCTCGCCGTAATACGAAGAGTCTATGCCTCCGCCGCCACTTTTTAGTGTATTTGTTGTTCCATCGGCAAGAGTTAAATCCACCACGGAGGACCCTTGTATGTCAAAGGCACACCCCGTTTTTGTTGCACTCACATCAATATTTACGCCATTTAAAGTGATTTTATGGTTGGTTCCACTTTGCACCTTGATGGTATTCGTGGTCGATATGTTTACATCAGTTTGCGTGATAATGTACCCATCTGAATTTGGCGCTGTATTCACCAGAGCACCTGCACTATCATAGCCGATTACGTTTGTACTTGTTAGGACAATATTGCCCTTGTCAATATACATTGTCGTCGGACTGGGTGCTCCCGCAAACACCATAGTTGGCATCATAGTGAGTAACATTGCAAGTGTTATAAATAATGCCCAAATTTTGTTGTTGCTTTTCTGTTTCATTTTCATAGTGTTTTCCTCCAATATTTTTGCATTCTCAAATTAAGAACGACTTTTTCCAACATGTTCGTACATAATGCTATATTTTTCTCTTGGCCGTTCAATATAACATAAAATAGGTAAGATAAGTTGCACCTCTGCATGAAACGTATGTTTTCCTTCATGAAATGTAAGTTAATGATCATTTGTCAAATTTAATACAGGCAGGGATATATACTGAATAAGTAACGGTTTAATTATAATGTCACCAGTTAAGTTTATAATTCCACATTTACCATTTATATCAAAAGGTCTAAGTCTGTTCCAAGAAAACGGATTCAAACCACGCTCAACGTTATAGATGTCTTCTATATAATTTACTAATTTCACGAAGTAATTTTTGCACGTTTCGCCCTCTCTTTCCTTCTGGTTTTAACAAAAATAGGGTCTGACAAAAGCTATGAAAAACTCCAAATTTGATACACTTATGACATAGGTAAAAATACCCGTAAAAGCAATGATTTGACTGTAGTAATGGCTAAATGCTGAGAAAAACAATAACTTTTCTGAATTTTTAATAAAATTTTAAAAAAGTTATTGTTTTTCTTTTTTCTTTATGCTACCATATGATTAATGAAAAACGCAGTTGAATCTTTACCTTGCTCGTCCTTTATAGCGAATTATATTCATTATAAAGAATCAACCCAAGGAATTGTTGAAACGTATGGCAACGCTGTCATACATGGTTGGAATTATCATTTGTCGGCGCATCGATGCAACAATTTGTGAAAGGACGGAAGAATACAGCTATGGAAAATAATATTTTTGTACAACTTATGGATAAAGAAATTACGTCAGGTGCTGGATGCGGTGAATGGAAGGCTTTTGGCCTTGCTACAGCTACAGCCCGCAAATATGCTCCTGGTGAAATCAGACATATTTGCGTAGAAGGATCCCCTCTGCTTGTTATAGGGGTGCAGACGATATTGATTCCGCATACCGGAGGTAAACGTGGTGGCATGCTCTCCACAGCTATGGGTGCTATCTGTGGAGACCCTTCTCTTGGCCTGGGAGTACTGAACACAGTAACGGAGGCGGACGTAAAAGCAGCAGAAGAACTCGTAGCAACAGGAAAAATTTCCATCAACATGGACTCCACGGCTCCCGACGTATATTTGAAAACGGTAATGGAAACCGACCAACACACAGTTACTGTGATCATATCTGGTGCATACAATAGCATCAAATATGTCGAGCTGGACGGCAAAGCACTAATCGATGTGCGGGAAGATCAGAAAAACGATCTGGATTGCTCCTCCCTTTCTGTGGACAGTATTTATGATTATTGCAAAAATTGTGATCTTAGCGAACTGGATCGCTTTAATAATCTGATTAAACTGACCCGAGAAATCAGCAAGGACGGCCTGGATAACCCATACGGTATGCAGGTGGGCCGTACACTACAAGAAAACATCGAAAAAGGATTCATTGCCAAAGATGAGGTGGAACATATTCTTATGTGGACCGTCTCTGGGATAGATGCACGAATGAACGGCAGTTGCCATGCATCCGTAGGCAACACTGGAAGCGCCAGTCAAGGCCATATTATCTGCGCAGCGCCTATCGCAGCAGGCGAATACCGAGGTTGCAGTGAGGAAGAAATCATACGTGCTGTAACAATGTCCAATTTATTGAACATTTATATGGACTATCTAACAAAAGAATACGCGCATTTGTCTCCTATGTGCTATTGCGGGAGCGTAGGAGTTGCTGCAGCAATTGGCGGCGTCGCTTATCTGCATGATTTTACCAAGAAACAAATTACTGACCTTCTGCGCAGTGTACTTGGCACCTTACCTGGTATTATCTGCGATGGCGCAAGCAAACCCATCTGTGCTTTGAGAGTATACACAGGCATGAGCGGGGCGCTACAAGCGATGCTAATTGTTGAAAAGGGCATCAGCATCCAGGGCTACGAAGGCATCGTAAATGACAGTTTAGAAGTTACCCTAGATAATATCTATCGTCTCCAGAAGGAATGCATGTCCAATGTGAATGATTTCGTGTTCAAAATCAAAACAGAACAGGGTAACCTTCGCTAAATTTAGTTATATGGGCAGATAGTGCATAAATTCTACTGCATCAGTTGCTCTAATAAACTAAAGAAAGGGCGTTTTTATTTACCTTTCTCATTCGCTATAACGTCAATAACTCCGCTATAGCAATCTAGGAAGAGGTATGACAACGCTGTAATGCATAAGTGCTATTAAGGGGGATGGCAAACGTCCAATGTTGTATGAGCTGTCATATTGGCAGAGAAAATTCTCCCTTTTGCAAAAGCCGAAGTAATAAGTTGTGATCTCGTCGCGAAGCACTATGGAACACCACTTATTTGAGGATCGATATGGCAATTGCCGTTGAGATATATAAATTTTTGTAAGATTGAAAGGAGTTTATCATGAAAAAAAATATTTTTGTACAATTGTTAGAGAAGGAACTCATCCCAGCGTGTGGGTGCACTGAACCTATG
>JBAYAD010000305.1:0-3296 GCA_041669965.1 Selenomonadaceae bacterium | reverse complement strand
ATCAGCTTATTGAATAAATTATACTCGGCCTGTGTATAAAACCCATATAAAAGAAGTGCATCTTCCCGCACATTTAGATACGTAAATAAAGTTGCCTCTTCATTGATTTTTAGTTTGCTTCTTGTCGCAGCAGCAATAAATACGCGATATCCAACACCATTCACATCTATAAGACAATAATCAATAAGAAGATGTGTAACCTTTCCATGTAAATAACCGATCATACAAAACGCCCTCCTTTTATTTCAGTTTGTTGCGCCAGGTAAGACTGTTTATACAATGTGTTGTGCAAATCGCCACAGCCAAGGCATCCGCCACATCATCCGGATGCGGTGGCTTCGATAAATGCAATATTTTTGTTACCATATAAATAACCTGTTCTTTTGTTGCTCGTCCATAGCCAACAACAGCCTGTTTCACTTGTAACGGTGTACGCTCCACGAGTTCTAAATTATTTTTTGCTGCCGTTAAAAGTATAACGCCTCGTGCCTGTCCTACAGGAATAGCTGTTGTTACATTTCGGTTGAAAAACAATTGCTCCACGCCCATAACATCTGGCTCATATGCCTTAATTAAAGCATCCAATTCATCATAAATCTTTAGCAAGCGGTCTTCCGGCTTGCTTTTAGGACTTGTTATCACTGCACCATATTCATGAGCAATAAGACGACTACCTTGCATTTCAACAAAGCCATAGCCGCATATAGCCGTTCCAGGATCTATTCCCAATGCCAACATATTGCTGATTCTCCAAACTAAAGCAATCCCCCACTTTAATTCGAACCATCGGAACAAAGTGAGGGATATACTTTCTTTTATTCTTCTTCGTCTATTTCATAATTCGCATATACATTCTGCACATCATCATGTTCATCAAGCGCATCTATAAGCAGTATCATCTTTTCAGCATCTTTACCCTCAAGATTTACTGTCGTATCAGGAACCATTGTGACCTCGGCTTCTACAGTTTCAATTTTATTATCTTCTAATACTTTTGCAATCGTTTCAAAATCTCCCGGATCTGCTGTTATTTCAAAAGAATCATCTTCTGCCTTAAAGTCATCTGCCCCAGCTTCAAGTGCAATAGTCATAAGATCATCTTCATTATCATAAGCTTCCTTGTCAACAATAAATATTGCTTTCTGCTTAAACATCCAACCCACACAGCCAGTTTCACCAAGATTACCGCCAAACTTTGAAAAAAGATGACGAATATCCGCGGCAGTACGATTGCGATTATCTGTCATGATGTCGATCATAACAGCCGAACCGGCTGGTCCATAGCCCTCGTATACAAGTTCTTCATATTTACTGCCATCTGCGGCCCCAATACCCTTCTGAATAGCCCGCTGAATATTATCTTTCGGTATATTATTAGCCTTTGCCTTTGATAATGCTAGTTTCAAGCGCATATTACCTGTAACATCCGCACCACCCATTCTTACCGCAACAGTGATTTCCCGCCCAATTTTTGTTGTAATTTTACCACGAACCGCATCATTTGCACCTTTTTTTCGTTTAATATTCGCCCATTTAGAATGTCCTGACATAAATCATACCGCTCCTTCTTTAAAAACCAACTCATATATTTTATCATACTTCGTTTACTTTCGCAAAATCATGCTTTAACTAAACGATAATATTTTTTCTTGCCTTTTTTTATAAGAATGGCCCCATCTTTGAAATCATCCGGTTGAAAAACACAATCGACATCTGTACTTTTTTCATTATTAATAGAAACACCATTCTGCTGAATAAGCCGACGCCCTTCGCTCTTTGAGGCAAAAATCTTTTCACGCGTTAAAAGATCAAGATACTTCATCCCAAAATCAGCTTCAGTAATTATAATTGTTGGCACATTTTCAAGCTCTCCGCTACCACCAAATAAAGCTTCAGCCGCTGCTTTGGCTTTTGCAGCTTCTTCTTCACCATGAACAAGCTTCGTTACTTCAAAAGCCAGAACAATCTTTGCTTCATTTATCTTTTGATCCTTAAGCGTACCAAGACGATGGACTTCATTCATTGGTAAAAATGTCAAAAGAGCCAAACATTTTTCAACATCACCATCATCAACATTTCGCCAGTACTGATAGAAGTCATAAGGTGATGTTTTTAACGGATCAAGCCAGAGCGCACCACCCTCTGTCTTACCCATTTTCTTTCCATCACTTTTTGTCAGAAGTGTAAATGTAAGACCATATGCCGGGGTGCTTTCCTTGCGACGAATAAGTTCTACACCAGCAATAATATTTGACCATTGATCATCACCACCCATTTCAAGCTTGCAATTATAACGGTGGTTGAGTTCTAGAAAATCATACCCTTGCATAATCATATAGTTAAATTCAAGAAATGTCAGCCCGTGTTCCATCCTCTGCTTGTAACATTCTGCCGTAAGCATACGATTTACAGAAAAATGTGGCCCAATATCCCGCAAAAAATCAATATAATTAAGTTTTCTGAGCCACTCACCATTATTGACCATAAGTGCTTTGCCATTATTAAAATCAATGAACCGCTGCATTTGTTTCTTGAAACAATTACAATTATGTTCAATAATCTCATCCGTCATCATCTTTCGCATATCGGTTTTTCCTGATGGATCACCAACCGTACCCGTCCCACCACCAATGAGACATACTGGCCGATGCCCTGCACGCTGCATATGTGCCATCACCATCATACTAAGGAAATGTCCGGCGTGCAAACTATCTGCTGTTGGATCAAAACCAATATAAAAAGTAACTTTTTCTTTTTCTAATAAATTACGTATTTCTTCTTCATGCGTTGCCTGAGCAATAAATCCTCGCTCTTTTAAAATATCATATACATTTACCAAAAAAAACCTCTCCATTCATCCTTTTTAAAAGAGTATCTCAAATCATTATCCTTCAACTACTAATTTTTACCTTTTACTGTACCAACTCCTGGCTCCGGTGCAGATGGTGAAGGTATTGTCGGCTGATTTGCACCACCATTATTATCCTTACCTGCTTCAGATGCATTCTTTTGCTTTTCATTCGCCTTATCTTTTACATGGTTATCCACAGCTTTTTTCTTTGCAGCATCATTTGGCTTTGCTTTGCTTTTAGCATTTTTATTATCATCAACGATTTCATCAATGGTATCACCACTGATACCACTAGAACCGTCAAAATTTTTAACTTTTGTTCCAGTCAAAGATTTTTGCATAAAATTTTTCCATATGATCGCCGGCGTCATGCCTCCCGTCATGCCATTCATGACTGCATTATCATCATTTCCAATCCAAACCGCTGCAACAAGATCTGGCGTGT
>JBAYAD010000304.1:0-3334 GCA_041669965.1 Selenomonadaceae bacterium | reverse complement strand
CGTAACAACAACAATATCATCCGGACTCACCAGATTTTTAAACCGCTCTACCGTCTCCGCCAATAACGAATGGTTACGATCAATTGTCAAAAACTGCTTTGGCATGCACTTTCTCGACAAGGGAAAAAGTCGTGTACCCCCACCGCCAGCAAGAATAATAACCTTCATAAAACTTTCCTCCACTCAATTCTGTATTTCTCATTATAACATAAAAAAAAGGCGGACCACAAAACTTGTCATCCACCTTTTTTACCCGATTTATTCATTATACGTATGTACGTCAAAACCATTTTCCTGACAAAGAAGATCCTTTTTGGCGTCCTTAAGATCTTCACGCACCATCATTGCACAAAGTTCTTCCAGTGTCGTTTTTGGCTTCCAGCCCAATTTCTGCTGTGCTTTCGTTGCATCACCAAGAAGCAGTTCCACCTCGGTCGGCCGGAAATAACGTGAATCAACTTCAACAAGCACTCTGCCTGTCAGTTCATCGAGTCCTTTTTCGTCAATCCCCTCGCCCTGCCATTTGATGTCAATGCCGACTTCCTTGAAGGCCAGTGTTACAAACTCACGCACCTCATGTGTCTGACCCGTTGCAATAACAAAATCCTCCGGCTTATCCTGCTGCAGCAAAAGCCACATTGCTTCAACATAATCCTTCGCATAGCCCCAGTCACGCTTTGATCGAAGATTACCAAGATAAAGCTTTTCCTGCAAGCCCAGTTTGATGCGGGCAACTGCACGCGTAATTTTTCGTGTTACAAACGTTTCACCACGCTGTGGCGACTCATGATTGAAGAGAATACCATTACAGGCATAGATCCCATAAGCTTCACGATAATTTATCGTAATCCAGTAACCATAGAGCTTTGCCACCGCATACGGACTGCGCGGATAAAAAGGTGTTGTTTCCTTCTGTGGTGTTTCCTGCACAAGGCCATACAGCTCCGAAGTCGACGCCTGATAGAAACGTGTCTTCTTTTCCATTCCAAGCAGATGAATTGCTTCCAATATACGCAAGGTGCCCAATGCATCCGTATTCGCCGTATACTCTGGTGTTTCAAAAGATACCTGCACATGACTTTGTGCAGCCAGATTATAAATTTCATCCGGTTGTACCTGCTGTATAATACTCACAAGATTCGACGAATCTGTAAGATCACCGTAATGCAGAAAAAATCGTACATCCTGTTCATGCTGATCCTTATAAATATGGTCAATACGATCCGTATTAAACGATGAAGAACGACGTTTTATGCCATGTACCGTATAACCTTTCTCCAATAAAAGATCTGCTAAATATGCGCCATCCTGTCCAGTAATACCCGTAATAAGTGCTACCTTGTTCATTAATAAATTTCCTCCTGCTTATAACCAAAATTAAGGAAACAAAATAACCTGTTTCCCAAGGTCTTATCATTTTTTTACAAATTAACTTTTATATTCACTATTATATACCATATAAGCTTACTAAATCCTGTCTAAAAAACTTTTTCTTTGACTTATTTCAAATTGCCCACACAATAACAGCCAGCTAAAAACTCAGTAAAATCAGCATAGGGCATCTATCCCCCACACACTGCAGCTTTTTTTACGTACCTGTCATCATTTTTTAAAACTTTCCAAGCATCGACCCTAAAACATGATCCAATGGGACTGCTCCAATAAATCGGCTGTCCAGACTATTATTCCGGTTGTCACCCATAACAAATATACAATTTGACGGAACTGTTATTTTTTGATCTGCTGCAGACTTCATCGGTTCCAAAATATAAGGCTCATTGAGCTTCTTGCCATTTCTATAAACCTTATCCGCTTTAAATTCCAGTACGTCTCCCGGCTTACCAATTACTCTTTTGACAAAAACATATTGTGGATGACTTATTATATCCGTTATCGGTTCTGCTAAATCATCTTCAATACTTCGCGGTCTGTTGACCCGGCTGTCAATCGTAACAATATCACCATAATCCGGCAATTCTTTTATACTATGAGCTACTTTAGATACAATCAAATGCTGATGATCTCTTAGCGTAGGGTCCATAGAATGTCCTTCAACCACCACATGTTGAACAACAAAAACATTAATAAGTATAGCAAGTGCTAAAGAAATCGCTATACTGCTGATCCATTCCTGCAAAGCATTCAACAATTTCATTAAAATCCCCCTCCTCGTCAGTCCACGATATATTTATATTTTATACTGCCCTTTATCGTCAGGTCAATATATTTTAAAATTCGAATACACTTCAACTGCATTTCACTAACGATTCAACAGTACTCCTACAAACCTATTGAATTAATTTTTCTTTAGTTAGCTATCCTGAAAAATCACAAAAAATAGTTTATGCGAGTTTTGAACTCACATAAACCATTCACTTAAAACATATAAAAACAAGACTGCTCTATCTTAAACACCTGATAGCTCCCCAGTGGGCATTCTATCTTTCAATAATCTTTTATTGGAAGCTTTTTTTCGATCAATGTAATTACCTTTAATGTCCCCCCATGAACCGCCAATAAAATATTTTTTGTCTCTTTTTGTCTGACATAATGCCTTTTCATTTCATTCCAGACATTTTCACTCGTTCATAAAAATCCATAAAACATTCACCGCCCGGTATACAATAAGGCTGCCAATCGATTCCCCCTGCTTTCCATTCTAAAGGATATTTCTTTTCAATATCCCAAATATATTCAAGCCTTCCCATTCATCTCAACCACAGCCGTTTTTCGCCAGCGACATCAACGTCTGACTTAAATGATCCGCCGTCTGCATCAAAAACAACACACTATTTTACTGCATAAAGCTCTAACCATTTTCCTTGGAAGTCTCCACAACCGTTCGTTGACGCACTGTTTTGCGATGATGATCTTTCGGCATAAACAAAGCTGCAATAGCAAGAACAAGCAAAACACCAGCAATAAAATTATACGTATCACGATACGCAAGCAGACTTGCCTGCAAACCCGCCTGTTGATATATTTTGTATAAAGCTGCATGCTTTGCCTCATCCAATGTAAGTATGGACGGAAAACCCATTTGCATAAAATGATGCACATAGCCAGAAAATACATTTTGATACGTCGTACTGGCTGCATTTAAATGCTCCGTAAGATAAGCCTGCTCAATTTGCTGACTATGAATTAATTTATTCGTCACAAGAGCAATTCCAATACTACCACCAAGATTTTTCATCAAAGACATGATAGCAGATGCATTGCTGCTGTGCTCCGGTGTAATCTGCGAAAATGCCATCGTACTCGCAGGCACAAAAAGAAAAGGAAGTCCAACAATCTGCAAAATCCGAACCCAGACAAACGTATTATAATCTGT
>JBAYAD010000303.1:0-3348 GCA_041669965.1 Selenomonadaceae bacterium | reverse complement strand
TTCAGCTGCTTTTGCTAAAGCTATTTTTGCTTCCTTTATAAGTGTTTCAACAATATCCTTAACCGATTCCACTTTTTGTAATGGTATAAGGCTTTGCCCCGCCTGCATCATTCCATTCTCTATATCCCCATCAACAGCTGCCAATTTATTTGTCCCAGTTACTTTCTTTAAAAGCTCCTCACGTGATGCTCCTTTTGCCTCAAGTTCAATAAAGTCCAACGAAAACTTGTTTTTTATTCCACGTACAGCGGAACCGAGAGTCAGCCCAGTTACAATCGAATCCGTATCGATTGCCTCAATCAGTTTCTGCTTCACGTTATCATGCACTGTACACTCTTCAGCTATAAGAAAACGCGTACCAAGCTGTACACCAGCAGCCCCCATAAGAAGCGCCGCTGCAATACCTCTGCCGTCGCCAAAACCGCCAGCTGCAACAACTGGAATATCCACTTCCGGAATAACCTGTGTCATAAGTGCCATTGTCGTAAGCACCCCAATATGGCCCCCAGCTTCCATTCCTTCAGCAACTACTGCATCAGCGCCAGCTTTTGCAACACGCTTGGCAAGTTTCACATTGGGCACAACTGGCAAAACCTTAATACCAGCTGCTTTAAACTGTGCAAAAAAAGGTACAGGATTCCCTGCTCCCAAAGTTACAAAAGCAGGCTTTTCTTCGCAAATAACATCAACAATCTCCTGTTTATTAGGTGCCATAAGCATAACATTGACCCCAAACGGTTTATTCGTAAAAGTTTTTGCCAAACGAATCTGATCACGCACATATTCTGTTGTCCTGCCACCACTTGATATAATACCAGCACCACCAGCATTCGATACAGCACTTGCTAATTTTGCCTCAGATATCCATGCCATACCTCCCTGTATAATTGGATATTTTATTTCTAATATTGTTGTAATACTCTTTTGCATAAAATCCCTCCTAATTTAAAAACCATATTCTCAATTCTATTTTAACATGAATAACTTGTTTTTTCAGCAAAAATATTTACAAATTTCTCTTAGCTTTACAAGTGACATAGAATAATCTATAATAGTTGGTATACTGCTACGTATTGCTATTTAACATAAAACAAAAGGAGTGATTGAGCCCTTGAAAATTATCGCCAGGCATGTAACGATTGATATGTATAACTGTAAAACAAATAAATTTGCAAACATGGAGCTTTTACAAACTTCATTACATAATGCTGTTGAACTATCGGGACTTTCGATCATAAATAGTAATACAAAAATTCTTGATAACAACCATCTTGCTGTATTAATTCTTTTAGAAGAAGGCCATATTACCATACATACATATCCTGATTTAAAATATGTTGCTGTTGATATTTTTATTTGTGATAAAGATGCTGAACCAGAAAAGGCAGTTAAGTCTTTACGTAATTTTTTTAAACCCGAAAAAACAAAAACTACGTATCTTAAACGTGGTGATTTTGGTACTATAAAAGATATGAAACCTAAAATCAAAACTAAAGTTGCTCCTTTACGACGCATCCATAACACGGGTGCGAAAGTGATTCGTCTTCTTGCTCGCCGTAAACGTCACGATAATAAATAAAAAAGGCACTGATCTTTGTTTTATGATCAGTGCCTTTTTGTATATTCATTTTTCAACAATAACGGAAATTCCATTTGGAATAATCGTAAATGTTGCATGATCACCTTTTATTTTTTTAGCCAAAGAGATTGCCGTAGCAAGATTAGATGCATATATCATCTTCATATCCGTAACGGTCTGAGCAAGCTCCGGACGAGTAACATAGATAACTGGATGATGTATAAGTATTCTCGCCAATATTTGATATTCCCATTGATCCGGCAGTGTTTTGTCTTGGGGAACTTCTAGTATTTCCTTCATGAGTTCATCTGCATTTGTGCAGTTTTTCATTGCATTATAAAAACCATCACCACCAGTACCATCGATGCACTCTGCACATAATATGATTACACCATCTTCTCCAGCGGAGGCTTCTCCTGCAGTCATACCTTTTACACACTGATACATATTTTGATCCAAAGGTGCACCACCATTACTCGTTATGACAACATCAGCCGGAATCGCCTTCACACAGCAAAATTTCCGCAAATATTCACACCCAGCCGCATGAGCCATAAATGGCTCTCCAGCAAAAGAAGCAACAACTTTTTTGCTTTCATCGATAATGACATTAACAATATATTTCAAGCCCGCCTGCTCAGCTGCCGCTTTCATATCAATATGAAGCGGATTATTCGATAAAATACCAGTTCGAGCAAACTTGCTGTTAATGAACTTACTGCAATGATTTCCTAAGACTGTTATTCGACTGGAAATCCCCGGCAAAACACTCTTGCGTCCGCCAGAAAAGCCCGCAAAAAAATGCGGCTCAATAAATCCTTCAGCAACAAGCAAATCTGTTTCAGCCGCAACTTTATCAATAATTAGATCTGCACCAGATGGAAGCACACCTATTTTTATATTGGTAGCTTTATTTCCAGAATCATGAATAACGATTTTTTCCTCATTAACAATTTTCTGTCCTAGTTTTCCTATAAGCTCCTCTGTCGTAGTCCCCCGATGAAATCCAGTAGCAATAAGTAACGTAATATCAATTGCAGGATTCCCTTTGCGCAGCTCATCCAACATAAAAGGAATTATATGTTTACTTGGGACCGGACGCGTATGATCACTAAGAATAATCGCAGCTGTTTTTTTCCCTTTTGCAAGTTCTTTTAAAGTTACTTTACCAAAAGGTACTGCCATTGATTTTTTTACAATTTCATCTTCACCATAACTACTCTTAAGCTCATCAATAGAAGAATTCAAAACACCTGCTACACAAGTATCCGAAAGCTCGGCCTGCAATTCTATCTTTCCATAAGGAATTTTTATTTTCATAATAACCTCCTACATATTTATGTTTTTCTAAAAAATACAAGCCCATATGATTATTGGCCCTACCATTATAATAACACAAATCTTCATAGAAAGTAAATCAAAACAAAAGTCCGCATACAAAAAATCTCGCATCCTAAGACACTTGCTTTTACTCTTACTCTTACTGGCAATTTCCTATCTTCTCATGGCAGCATCGCCAACCAAGTCATGCGTGTATCGCCGCTGGATTGCATCTGCCTTCTATCCGGCGGCTCCTGTAAATTCAGGCAGCACCCGCATAAAATCAAAACTTGGTGGCGATGCTTTTGTATACGAAAAAAGCACTTACCATCTAGTGGCAAGTGCTCTTGTTAACCGGCAATTTCCTACTTTCCCAGGGCGTCGCCACCCAAGTATCCTCGGCCTCTGAATGCTTAACTGCTGTGTTCGGTATGGGAACAGGTGGAACC
>JBAYAD010000302.1:0-3378 GCA_041669965.1 Selenomonadaceae bacterium | reverse complement strand
CGATCAATCCGATAATGAGTGTCCCCACCGTTGCGCCCAGGCGAAAGGACTTTACACTAACTTTTCCAATGTAATAACCCAGGGCCAGACAAATGAAAATAGAAAGTGCCACATTATTAATAAAAAACCCACTTAATTCTTTTAGCATTATGAGTCACTTCCGTTCAATGATGCCTTCATTTTATCATTATATTCTTTTAACAATGTTTTAATGTGTCTGGCAATTTTGGGGTAGGCATCGTCGGGCAGGTTTGCTTGTGACACCCGCAATGTTCCCGACGGAGCATCAAAGCCGACTCCTTCCATAATGACCACACCATTTTTTTTGGCAAGATTTAACAAAAAATTGATTTCTCCAAAATTTTCTTGAATATAGGTTGCCAAATTTTTGCTATACAACTGCTCCGCTAAATGATAAATATTAATGAGCGAATAGTACTTCGCATTTTCACGGGTGCAATTATCTTTAATTCCCAGGCCTTCAAAAAGACTATGATAACGTTGCGCCACAATTTTTTTAGTAGATTCAATATAAGCATCACGGTCATGACAGATCAGATGACTCAGAGAGAATAGTGCCATCATAGCCTGCTGCGGCGTCGACAACCCCGATGTATGATAAAGACCAATGGAACGGCTATCCGCTGTCAACCGCTCAATAAAAGAAAATGAACGTGGATTTGTGGTCACAATGCTATAATCCTCATCAAGAGACTTTGATTTTTCTTCAGGCAAACGAGCAATCAAATCATCAAAAACATTCTGCTTGTTCATGGCGATGCAGCCAATACGCCAGCCTGTCGCCCCGTAAAGTTTAGAGTATGAATACACCAGCAAAGTATTATATGGTGCAACCGCATAAATCGTTTGAAAGCCATCCACGAAAGTACCATAGACATCATCTGTGATAATAATCAAATCATGACGTTTTGCGCAGATTTCTTTAATCCGCTTTAAAAGCGTGCTGTTCAATGCCCGTGATGCTGGGTTGGAAGGATTCACCAAAAAGAATGCTTTAATACTCTCATCCTCGAGAACATCCAATGCAGCAAGAGGAATCTCCCAGTTATTGTCTTCACGCGCTGCCAGCCCCACCTTAACCATTTCATATTTCGACAACTCAGGAATTTCTAAGTAAGGTGTGAAGATAGGCGTGTTAATGGCAATCCGGTCTCCCTTTTTTATCAAACCATTCTTCTTAAGAGAATTAAAGATATAACAAATAGCCGCCGTTCCACCTTCTGTCGGAAAGACCTGGGTGGACTCTGCTAAAGAAACACCATTATAAAGGGTAGCTTGCAGGTACGCATTGAGAATTTTTTCTATGTTGACCAGGCACCGGGATGGTACAGGATAGTTGTTGCCAAGGATAGCATCCGTAAACTCCTTAACCAAAACGTCCCGATCAATATCCATTATATCAACAGCATAGTCTAGACAGGCCTTAATAAAAGCGTCTTCATTCTGGCTGAGATCTAAACTGTCATCAAATCTTTTGCCAATTCCATCGAGTGTAGTGTATCCCCCAAGATTGCCTGCAAGTATAGTCCGCTCAGACTCCTCCACACCGAAAGTTATAAATCGAGGAAATGCAAGCCGGGCCTGGGTATTAATCCAATTAGGATTCCCACGTCCTGCATTTAGAAAACTGTTATGATTTTCATTTTTTTTTGCCAACTTTAACGTCTTTGATGCAATACCAAATGCCCCCAGTCCTTCCAAATCTTTTTCATATTGATTCGTGTCCATATATATCTTTCTCCTTTTCTACGTACATAGCACGATATGCTATAGTCAAGTATTTTTATGACACTTCACCTACGTTTCGGAATTACAAAGTATAACACCCGTCGACAGGGTATTCACCAACTGATCAGAGCCTGCCTAACATCGAAAGACTATTTTTTTATATAGTTAATTTTGCTGTTTTCAAGTATCACTGTGAACTTCTCTTGTTTCTACATGGTTATTGTTGTTTGACTATTTTGAAATTATCAAAAAGTAAACTGTGGCATTGAATGGATTGTTTACCCAGTTATAGCATAGCTTGCCTGCCCAATATATGCTGCGAAAATTGCGTTTTATATTGATAACCATCTTCTCTTATTATTATTCTACATACATACCATAACATATATACAGGGATACGTATATATGTTATGATGGAATTTCAGCTTGCAATTTCCAATTAATACGGCAACGCATGACTAGTTTTTTTAATTGATTGTCTAATGAAATTAAACAGTCCATAAAAAAAGCCACAGTAAGTTTCTCTTGTGCTAGAATGTAGTTGCTAAACAAACATCTACGCGAGGAGGCAATCATCATGGATTGTCTTAATTCTATCACAATCGAGCAAATTTGAGATTTTTTCAAAAGCTGAGGCTTGGGAAACTAGGCTTTATTTATCCATCTCTACAGTTCATGGGAACGGACCCAAAAATAATCTGCCTGTAATTCCCTAATAATAAATTCCCCATTAATTTAAAATCTAATAGGGTTCTAATGATACTCTTATACAATTGTAATAATCAATTGATATACTAGTAATTACAAAAGGGGTATGATAAGCATGAAAAACATTACTAAAAATCTTCTGTTCACAACTTTAGGTGCAATTCTATTATCCGGATCTTTAGGATTTGGCAGCACAATAGAAGCTTCTTCACATAACAATATGGTTTACGTAAATGATCGAGAACAACAGCCACCTGAACTACAGGGCGAACAGCTGCCACAAGATGATCGGCGTGGACCGGCACAGCCACCGCAATATAACCATGGGCCAGAACAATCATCCCAAGACAACAACGGACCAGAATAGCCATAAATAGTGCCTTAACATAATTGGTGCTGTTATTGCAATAACAACCTAATATTGATTTAATCGAGACGGGTATAAATTTATTTTATGCTCGTTTTATTTTACCTTTATTCGTTTCAATTTATAACCCCAAAGCCTCTATACGGGGTTTTTCCTGTAAACGACGCTGTTCTTTCCGACCGTTCACTGCGTATAGACCAAAAGTTGTCCGTTTACGAAAACCTGCCTGGTTTTAAGCTGCCGGATTTCCAAAATCATCACCTGCTGGTTTCAAATATATACTAGCATAATACAATACAACTGCATCAATCACTTGAATTCTTGCTAACTTTATATTGTCAACAAGTGATTCATACTACTTGGCACCTAATCGTCCATTTCGTCTTTTCTTATTAAATTTTTATATACTCCTACATGTTTTAATCAATTTAATCGTTTATTTATAATCCTGCGTTTCACCCCAGCGCCATTCCCAATTTTTTACATAAAGATCAGCTAGTTTCTTATTACCTCTAATTACAAGAACATTTTCGGCATTTTTTTGTTCTGCTGAT
>JBAYAD010000301.1:0-3387 GCA_041669965.1 Selenomonadaceae bacterium | reverse complement strand
GTAGTCAGTCGTTGTTCCTGTCTTCCCAGCCGCTGGGCGTCCAATATTCGCAGCTGTACCTGTCCCCCGTGTAATAACCCCTTGCAGCATACTTGTCAGCTCAGCTGCACTCGTTGCACTAATAACACTGCGTTCCTTCGGCGATGCCTGTTCCAAAACCTTACCATTGCGATCAATCACTTTAATAATTGCAACGGTTTCAACATGCACTCCCTTATTCGTAAAAGTCCCATACGCACTTGCAAGTTCTAAAGGTGTTACACCTTTTGTCAAACCACCCAGTGCCGTTGCAAGATTGCGGTCATTTTTAGGACCATCAAGCACAAAAGTTGAGATTCCCATTTCCTGCGCATAGTAAATTGGTTTATCAATACCAAGCTTCTGTGCAATTTTTACCGTAGGTACATTCAACGATTGTTCGGCAATCGTTCGTAAAGTAACCTTACCATTAAACTCACGTTCATAATTTACTGGTGTCCAATCACCAATCGTAATTGGGCTGTCTTCGACAATAGTCGATGGTGTCATCTTGCTTTCAAGCGCTGCCGCAAATACAAATGGCTTAAATGCAGAACCAGGCTGACGTTCTGCCATTGTTGCGCGATTAAACTGATCTGTTCCACGACCGCCAACCATTGCTTTTATGTAGCCCGTATGCGGATCTATAGCCACAAGCGCTCCTTGTGGCTGTTTTATGCCATTTTTATCTGTACGGTATGTTGGCAGTTGCTGCATTGCCGTTTCTGCTGCCTTTTGCATATTCATGTCAATCGTTGTATAAATTTTAAGTCCTTCTTTATAAACCGCATCTGCCCCATATTTTTCAATAAGTTTTTGTGTTACATAATCGATAAAATAAGGTGCCGGACCTGTAGTATTTTTCTTTGTTCCTTTTACAAGTACTAACTCTTCTTTTTTCGTCTTATCTGCTGTAATTGCATTAATATAATTATATTTTTCCATTTGATCTAGTACAGTTGCTTTTCTTTCTTTTGCCGCAGCCATATTGTTTAGCGGGGAATAATAATTTGGACTCTTTGGTATACCTGCAAGCATTGCACATTCATTTAAATTAAGATCTTCAACATTTTTACCAAAATAGGTCTGTGCCGCAGCCTGAACACCATAAGCACCTTGTCCAAAATAAATTTGATTTAAATACAACTCAAGAATTTCCTGCTTTGTATACTGCCGCTCCAGTTGCAAAGCTAAAAACATTTCTTGCACTTTCCTTTTTAGTGTCCGCTCCTGTGTAAGATACGCATTTTTTGCTAATTGCTGTGTAATCGTCGACCCACCTTCAGCAACACCTCTGTTCGTTATATTCGCCCAAGCAGCACGAATAATACCACGAGGATCAATCCCCGAATGTTCATAGAAGCGTGCATCTTCTACTGCGATAAACGCATTCTGTAAATTTTTGGGGATTTTGCTAATACTTACAGGCACACGATTTTCTGCTGCATGTACATTTGCAATCTCATTCCCATTAATATCATAAATCTGTGAAGAAGCCGCTGGGCGGATGTCATCTGCAAGATTCGGTTTTGTATTTATACTCGCTGTAAGAAATCCACAGCCTATCCCTGTAAGCATAACAACAAAAATCGCTATAATACTGAGAAGTATTCTTCTACTGCCTTTACCTTTTTTCGGCTCTCTGGACCTGCGATTCATATTCGTGCGTCTTTCCATAAGGAACCTCCTTTATAATCATACGCTTTTTATTGTATCACAAAATATATGCTTTTAGCATTCTTATTTTAGTTCTGCTACTGTAGCACCGGTACCACCTTGATTCATATCCGCAAAGGCTATACTGAGTATATTTCGATTGTTCTTTAAGTATTCCTGAATGCCCTTACGTAAAGCCCCAGTGCCTTTTCCATGAATAATAATCACCTGTGACAAGCCAGCCAAAACTGCATCATCGATATATTTTCCAATAACTTCTTCTGCCTCATCGACCAACATTCCGCGAATATCGATCTCACGCTTAACCTGATTGACTTTGCCTAAAAAGCTTTTCGTTTTTGCTGGCAGCACGTTTTCTTTTCGTGCCCATTCAACAAACCTGCATTTACTTGCTTTTATATTCATTTTCATGCTGCCGAGCTGAACAGTGATTTCTTTTCCTTGTACAGCAGCAACACTTCCTTTTTGATTTAATGATGTCACATAAACAATATCACCTATAGATAATGCCTCTAAATCGACGGGCATATAAGCTTGCTGGCTTATCACACCCACACTTATATTTGTCCGCTTAATACCTTCCTGTATCTGCTTTCTTGCAGCCTCAATAGATTCTTGACGCTTCTTTATCCCTTGATCATTGAACTGTTCTTTAAGCTCTTTAATAATCTGCTCCGATTCACGACGCGCCCGACGAACGAGTACAGCACTCTCTTCTTGTGCCTTTCTAATAACCTGCGCCTTCTTTTGCGAAAGCTCCTGCTTCATTGCTATAACTTTTGCTTCAAGCTGAACAACGCGTTGTTGTCGCTCCAGAATATCTGCATTGCGCTGTTCATACATCATCTTTTCATTTTCCAGTGTGTTAATCACATTTTCAAATTGTGCATGATCAGCCTTTATTAACTGTTGTGCCCGCAGTATCAATGAATTTGCCAACCCTAATCGATTGCTAATTGCAAACGCATTACTTGCCCCTGGTATACCTGTAAGCAGACGATACGTCGGACAAAGCGTCTTTATATCAAATTCCACACACGCATTTTCGATGTCTTCGCGTGTATAGGCAAAAGTTTTCAGCTCCGAATAATGTGTTGTTGCAACAACCTTAGTACCAATAACCATAAGTTGCTCAAGAATTGCCATAGCGAGAGCAGCACCCTCTTCTGGATCCGTACCAGCACCAAGTTCATCAAGCAAAACAAGATCTTCGCGCTCAACTTTTGCCAGTATATCAATAAGATGCATCATGTGTGCCGAAAATGTACTTAAGCTCTGTGCAATACTCTGTTCATCACCAATATCAGCAAAGACTTCACGGTAGACGGAAACCTCAGATCCCGATCCTGCGGGAATAAAGCATCCAGATTGTACCATAAGAACATGAAGCCCCAATGTCTTCATGCTGACCGTCTTTCCTCCTGTATTTGGCCCAGTAATGAGCAATGTATGATATGACCTTCCCAATGTAATATCGATAGGGACAACCTTCGCTGGATCAATAAGCGGATGACGTGCCTTCAAAAGTGCAGTATAGCCATCCTTATTTAAAATCGGTTCGATTGCCAGCATATCGCGAGCAAGACCCGCCTTTGCAAAAGAAAAATCAATATCTGCAAGAATTTCACAATTTCTTTCTAATATAACGCGATTCCGCTCAACTTGTTGTGACAAGCTTCGTAAAATCCGTTC
>JBAYAD010000300.1:0-3404 GCA_041669965.1 Selenomonadaceae bacterium | reverse complement strand
TTTATCATATAATAATTACTTTCTATTCGATAATAATGTTTATCATAAAAAGAGATTATGTAGCAAATGAACTTGCAACGGGGAGATCATTCATTTACTTTGGATTAATTCTTAACTCTTTAGGTATAATAGCGATATTTGCTATCCTTTATAACAGTGTTATTGCAGAGAAAACAATAGTTGTTTTAATAAAAATCCTACAAAAATTTAACCTCGCAAAAAATGTAAAATCAGAGACTATTAGCAAACATATACTCGAATACAAAACAAGTCTATATGAAATTTCAAACAATAAGAAGATCTTAATTATTGTATCCCTGTTAACAACCTTGCAAATCACAGTTTATTTCAGCGTAACATATTTTGTTTATCTTTCTTTAGGATTACGCAAGTATTCATACTTTGATATCCTTGCTGTTCAAACCTTGCTCTATATGGCAGTTAATTTTATTCCTACTCCAGGAAATTCTGGAGCATCAGAGGGAGGTTTTTATCTACTATTTGCCCTCATTTTTCCTCACAGCGTATTATTATATGCCATTGTACTCTGGAGACTGGTAGTTTTCTATTTCAATCTGCTTGCAACCGGAAGTATTGTTTTAGGAGATCAGATACTTAAGCGTCTTAAGCCAAAATTTTGAAAAATACCAAAACAAAAGAGTTCAGATTATCGGTCTTAATAATCTGAACTCTTTTATCATATAAGCACATGAATATATTTTGTCAAGTTTGTTTCCTACACCATCATACAGGCTGTTGTCCCAAATCATGGTCATGATTTGCTTTCTGGGAGCGTTACAATAGAAAACCAAAATTCGCCAAACACCTTTATAACTTCAAAAAAATCATCAAGATTGACAGGTTTATTAATATAGCAGTTGGCGTACAACTTATAGCTTTTTACGATATCCTGTTGGAGCTTAGATGTAGTCAGGATGACCACTGGAATATCTTTCAGGTTTTCATCGTTTTTTATTTCCTGCAACACTTCAATTCCGGACATCTCAGGAAGATTCAAATCGAGCAAAATGAGATTTGGTTTTACCGAATCCGAATACGGTCCCACTTTTTTTAAATATCTTAAAGCATCCATGCCAGTCCTAACGACATTCAGCTTATTTGTCAGCTTGTTCTCCTTAAACGCTTCCTGTGTAAGAATAATGTCGTCCTCATTATCCTCAACCAATAAGATTTCTATTGGGGTCACACAATTCATTTAACTTTTCTCCTTTTTATCAGATATTGAAAAACAAAAGGTTGAGCCTTTCCCAATCTCAGATTCTACCCCTATTTCCCCTCCGTGGTTTGCTATGGCCTTTTTGCACACGGCCAGCCCGATACCGGTTCCCGGATATTTACCTCTTACGTTTAGCCGCTGGAAGATCTCAAATATTCTGTCTTTTGATTCTTTCTTAATTCCGATACCGTTGTCCTTAACGGAGAAAATCCATTTATCGTTTTCCCTTACGGCTTTGATATCGATGACCGGGGCTTCATCTTCCTTGTGGAACTTCAGTCCATTCCCGATAATATTTTGAAAGACTCTGAGAATTTGGTTTTGATTTCCATTGACGACTGGCAGCTGTTCACAATTAATCGTTGCTTCATTTTCCTTTATGAGAACTCTCAGATTATTGATGGCTTCATTTACAATTTCGTTACAGTCGCACGGTGCAAACATATCCCTATTTGAAACCACACGCGAATACTCCAGCAGATCATTAATCATGTCCTGCATTCTTTTGGCGCCCTTTATGACCCTTGTAAAATAGTCTTTTCCCTTTTCATCAAATGCCTCAAAATAGCTTTTCCTTTCAATAAGCTGAAGATAACTGCTGATGGCTCTAAGAGGTTCCTGCAAATCATGGGAGGCAATATACGCAAAATTCTGCAGTTCCGCGTTTGAGCGTTCCAACTCCGCGGCTTTGCGAACCAGTTGTTCCTCAGCCAGTTTTCTTTCCGAAATATCAACCAGGCAGCCGATAATCTCGACAGGCAGATCGTTATCGTCTTCATTGATCAGCTTGAGCACATTCTGTACCCATATGTAATCCCCGCATTTATGCTTAAACCTATACTCACAAGTATAATAGCCTTTTTCGAACAACTTTGGGAAGCCTGAAAAAACTTGTTCCATATCATCGCTGTGAATGCACTCTACCCACAAACCGAGATTCTTAATGAATTCATCTGCTTCATAGCCCAACTGTTCCAGCGTGTTCTGTGTGGCAAACGTCACCGTAAAATTCTCCGTTGGTTTCAGAGTGAATATAACTACAGGCAGGGAATTAAAGATAAAATTCAGTCTTCCATTCGTGCTTTTGAGCAGATTGTATTTTTCGTTTGATGTACTCAATTCCTTGTTGGCTTTTTCTGCCTGAAGCGTTACCGCGTTTGTCTCCTCATTCAGTCGGGCCAGTTTAACAAACACTGATACTTTGGATTTTAATATTTCGGGGTTGATAGGAGCAAAAATATAGTCCACCGTCCCGAGAGAATATCCTTTTTTAACATTGATTTCATCAGGACTATAGGAAGTAATAAAAATAATCGGAGCATTCTGGGATCTGGCTCGTTTCCTAATCAGTTCAGCTGTTTCAAACCCGTCTATTCCAGGCATTTTCACATCGAGAAGAATAACAGCAAAATCGTTTTTCATGAGTAGCCTGAACGCCTCATTTCCTGAACTGGCTTTCATAATATTCAGTTCCATATTTGACAGTATTTCTTCCATTATTCTCAATTTATTTTGGTCGTCATCAACAATCAAAATATTTGGCTTATATGTATTTTCCATATTTCTAATCTCCTCCGGCGGAATCGCACATTATTTTTTACTGCAGATCCCGACCAAAAATTTGCTTATTGATTCAAGCGGCATCACTTTGTCCACAACACCCAATGAAATCGCACTTTCGGGCATAACACCGCATTCAGCAGTTACGGGGTCCTGTGCTATTGTCAGGCCACCGTGTCTTTTTATTTCTCTCATACCTTTTGCACCATCCTGATTTGCCCCTGTCAGCAATATGCCAATTGTTTTTCTTCCACAGACAAATGCGGCCGACTCAAAAAGGACATCAATTGAAGGGCGTGAATACCACACCAACGCCTCGGTGGAAAGCGAAAAAAAGCCATCCTCAATCAGCAGGTGATAATCCGTAGGTGCGATGAAAACCGTTCCGGGAACAATCAGATCCTTATCGCAAACTTCAACGACCTCCAGATTGCTATAATTTTGCAAATATGCGCTCAGCGGCTCTCCTGAATTTTTATCTCTGTGTTGAACAATTGCCACGGGCAACGAAAAATTCATCGGCAATCCTTCTAGTATTACATGCAGGGCATGAAGCCCGCCGAGGGATGCACCTATCACGACCATACCGCGATCCATTATATCACCT
>JBAYAD010000299.1:0-3424 GCA_041669965.1 Selenomonadaceae bacterium | reverse complement strand
TAAATCAAACTTACCTTAATTTTTTCAGCATCAGCAAGTCGTAGCGACAAGTTATATGACCGCAGCGAAACTGCCATAGGATCACCTAGTGGTGCTGAGCGAAGAACCTTCACCAACGTTCCCTTAATAAATCCCATACTCATGAGTCTCTCCTTGAGTCCTGATTCCTCCAGCCTTTCTATTTTGACTGTCATTCCCAGCTTCGCATCTTTTAATGTCATGTTGTCTGCCTCCTGTTTTATCCATGAATTGATAATGATTATCTTTACCATGTTTATATGATAATGGTTATCTTTATCTTTGTCAAGGTAAATGATATCGTTTTTCAATAAAAATATAACAAGAAGCCGAATACGCTAATTCCGTACCCGGCTTCTTGTTACATTTTTATCTCAAGCTTTAGTGCTCTCTAAAGTTTAAAAAAAGCCTATAAAATCAAGTAGACAACTGCCTTACAATATCTGCCCCTCACGGAGCCAGCACTATGTACGTTTTTCCACATATGGCTCTTCATGATAACTTTTGCTTAAATAAGCTCACATATATCTTGCTTTTTGCCAATAGATAACGTTTCAACATTCATAATTTCTCCTACCAAAAAAGATAGAAACGATAATCCGCTCCTATCTTTTTAATTTCGCTCTTATAAGAACGTAATTCCCATAAAGATATTTAATATCTTTTCTGCATTTCCTTGTACACTATTGGATTGTTCCATGATGCCCTGTAGTATCAACACTCCAATAAATCCGGGCATCAATATTGAGCTGTCGTTTTAAATCATATACAACCTCTTGAATATTCTGTTGTACCCTCTTTGAATGCGGACTCACTTTCAATGCAACCTGTATAAAAGCCTCCTGTTTTTCCGGGCCAAACTCATAAGTAGAAATTTCTTCAACGCTATAAAAAACATCCTTCTTTTCCAAAACGATTTTTTTTATACATTCAGCTAATTCTTTATCCGTTCCCTTTCCTAATAACAAATCGATGTGTTCCAGAAAGGAGGCAGCACCCGTCCACAAAAGTATTCCCGCAATGAGCAACCCAACCATTCCATCCAGCGGTAAAGATGTCCATCTTGAAACCACTAATGTTCCTAAAGTCATTATCGTCAAAACTGCATCCGCTGCGCTATCCTTAACCATAGCTTGCAGCATTATAGAATTTACTTTCTTATTCATAAAATACGTATATAGCGCCAATACTAATTTAGCAATGATGGTTACAGCTGTTATCCATAAAAGATAACTTGGCATGTTCAATGGCTGGGGATTTATAATGCGTTCAATAGATGTTTTTATAAAAGATAACGCTGTCCCTATAATCAGAAATGACACAATTAAACCACTGATATACTCCATCCGGCCATATCCTTTTGGATGTTTCTCATCTTTTTCTTTTGTACATAATTTAAATCCGATAATCGCAATAATAGAAGATATGCTATCCATAAGATTATTAAACGCATCTATTAAAACTGACACGCTATTTCCAGCAGTTCCTACCATGCATTTTAATGCGAATAACACAACATTGGATACAATTCCGACAATGCTTACTTTTACTCCTATCCGCTGGCGATTTTTATCCTGAGGCATGTTCAAGCTCTCCTTTCCCTATTTTATCAACTAAATACTTTCATATTTAGAATGCACTACGAGTACTGGCTTTCGGCATCAATTGGGAGAATCAAGGGAAATAGACTTATATACTGTTGCTTAGTGTTTTTGCATAGTCTGCGCCTCGTTTGCACTTTGGTGACGCTAAATCACAATGATTCTTGCAACCAGGGCATACTTGTCTACTGCACATATTATCCAAAACCACGTTTCTTTCATTTTTATTCAATTTTAGATACGTTCTGCAAGCACATCTGCTGTCATGATCCTGATTACGGTGATAATGTCTCCAATGGTTTGAAAAAGCTTTTAAAAGCTTCAATAACCGCATTGTTTTTCACCTCTTTTCATCAACGTAACCAAAAAATCAAGGACGTTGTTTATGAAAACCGCAAAAGCCTTGAATAAAATGAGCAACATGACCATGATGGTGACCGTGCATCATTATTGATTGTTCTTGTGGTATGTCTTTTTGCAGCGCAGCAATGACACGCGATAAATAAGCTGAAAGGTTGTTCTGTTCCTCTACACTAAGGCAGCCGAAAACATCTTCTATCCCTTGCTCAGACTCCTGCAGTTTTTCACTTGCTATAGCAGCTTCCATTCCTTTTTCTGTAAGCTTAACATCCACAGAACGACGGTCTTCTTCGGACGGAGTTCTTATAATATTTCCAGTCTGTTCAAGCTTACCCAATAACTCCCCAATGGATTGGGGCCGTATACCAAGTAAAAAACAAAGCTTTTTCTGGCTCATTTTAGGTTCAATTTTTAACAGTGAAAGCACTCTGCCTTGTCCTTGGTAGGGACTATGCACATGATTACCTTTCCTATGATGTTTGTACATCATTAAATGGCTTAAAATGATAAACTGCTCGATTAAAGATTTTTCTTGTTTTTCCATTATTTATATCTCCTTACAATAATTTAGTCAGGTACCTTATATTTATTATATTCAGGTACCTGACTAATGTCAATGATTTTCTATAAATTTTTTTGCCTTATCTTAAAAATTTATAGAATGTCTACTACACAAAAAATTTTTCTTGAAAAAACTTGGGGGGTTCCTGTATCCTTTAACCAACAATATTTGAAAAAGCCTGATTTGGTTTTTAATAAAAATATAGCAAGAAGCCGAATACGCTAATCTCGTACCCGGCTTCTTGTTACATTTTTATCTCAAGCTTTAGTGCGACTAAACAACATCCTGCACTAAGTTCAATTTTTATCGTATTTTATAAAAACCATTTTAACAATAAAACATCTCAATCAATACCAAAATTCAGTCACAGTATATCTTTAGAACTTATACGTATAGCTCAGCATATAATTTGTTGGAGCACTATAATAAGTAGAACTTGAGTGTGAAAGATTGTCTTCACGATTAAGAACATTATCAATCGTTAGTGTGATCTCATTTGCTGCATCTGGGCTATATGTTGTGTTCAACGTTGTAAGAAAATACGGTTTTGTAGCAAAAGAATGTTCACTCGACGGCGTCTGTACTCGCCCGCTCAGATAAGAACCTGTAAGCGATGACATCCATTTTGCTTTTTTATACGTAATCCCACCTGTAAGCTGCAACCGGCCGAACAATCGATCCCAATAGCCTTTTGTCGTGTTTTTACTTTGTGGATTCTGCCAGGTTACGCCCCAGTTGTAGGAAAAGCCTTTTTTTCCTGTGATATCGCAGGAAAGTTCTACGCCTGTGTTTTTGAAATCTTCATTTGAATATGTATATGCAGACCTCTTACTATCCCAGCTTGCTGAAATATTATCCTTAATATCAGTATGGAAAATGGCTG
>JBAYAD010000298.1:0-3447 GCA_041669965.1 Selenomonadaceae bacterium | reverse complement strand
TTCCAATTGAACTGCCAACAATAAGACGTGTCACCGGAATAATTGCCACCATAAGAATAATAAACGGCACAGAGCGCACAGCATTAACTATACCAGCCAAAACGCGATTAAACCCAACAAATTCAAGAATCTGCTTTTTTGCCGTCGTAACAAGCAATACCCCAATTGGAATACCAATTGCCGTAGCAATCAGCATGGATACCGTTACCATATAAATAGTTTCACCAAGCGACTTAATCAGCAATGCTGTCATGTCTTGCGACATAGCCGATCACCTCGATTCTAAGATCTTTTCCCCTAAGATAGTCCATCGCCTTATCAATCTCTGCCTGCTCTCCCGTAATACCAATAATCATACGGCCATAAGGTGTATGCTTAATATGATCGATATTGCCAAAAAGTATACTGACCTCAATCGCAAACCCGCGAATAAGACCCGCAATCACTGGATCATCTGCCGAATCGCCAATAAAGGTAAGACGCACAAGCAGCTGACCGTCCTGTACCGGAATTTTCGATATAGTTTTTCCACGAAAAGCAGCCGGCAGTTCATTGCTGAGTATCACACTGATAAACTCCTGCGTAATCGGCTGCTGCGGATTTGTAAACACTTCCAGTACGGTACCTTTTTCTGCAATTACGCCGTGATCAATAACAGCAACCTTATCACAGATATCCTTAATAACCTGCATTTCATGTGTAATAACAACAACCGTGAGCTGCAGTTTCCGATTGATATCTCTGATAAGCTCCAAAATTGCCTTTGTTGTCTGCGGATCAAGCGCCGATGTCGCTTCATCACAAAGAAGCACCTTCGGATTACTGGCAAGTGCCCGGGCAATTCCTACGCGCTGTTTTTGTCCACCTGAAAGCTGCGCCGGATACTGTTGTTCTTTTTCTTTAAGTCCTACCAACTCCAGCAGCGGCTCTACCTTCGCCCGGATCGTCTTATCATCGGCCCCCGCAATTTGCAGGGGAAAAGCAATATTATCATACACCGTTGCCGATGACAATAAATTGAAATGCTGGAAAATCATACCGATATTTTTGCGTGCCATGCGCAGCTCACGGCCCTTCATCGTCGTAAGCTCCTGCCCATCAACAAGAACCTTCCCGGCTGTTGGTCGTTCCAGCATATTAATACAGCGAATCAGCGTTGACTTTCCCGCTCCGCTAATCCCAATAATTCCATAAATTTCTCCGCGTCCGATCTCAAGGCTGATATCTTTCAGCGCCCTGACCGGGCCGGATTTTGCTTCATATGTCTTTTCAATATGCAAAAGCTTTATCATATGAAAACTCCCTCCTATATCCTTCATTGGGCTGGCAATGCCCTGCCATCCATCCCCGTTTCAATGAACTCTCGTATCTCCGGCATAGAATATACCTGCTTTAACTTCTGCATCGCCGGACTCTCTGCGTCCTTCCGGCGAACCACAAGAACATTTGCATAGACTGAATTCGCCGACTCAAGACACAACGCATCCCGTAGGGGAACAAGTCCGGCTTCTTCCGCAAGGCTCGTTCCCATAACGACAAAATCAGCCTGAGATAAAAGCTGTGGCAGCGACAACGCATCAACTGCAAAAATTTGCAGGCCATACAAATTTTCCACAATATCCTGCAGTGATACCAGCTCTTTTGTTCCTTGTCGCAGCTTCAGCATCCCTGCCTGTTCCAAAAGCCGCAAAGCCCGGCTTCCACCCACTGCATCTTCCGGAATAGCCACGGATGCATTCAGCGGCTCAGCCAGTGTCCGCCCCTTCGCTGAATAAATCCCCATCGGAAAAAACACCGTGCGCGTAAGCACCACAAAATCAAAACCACGTTCAGCAACCTGCTCCTGCAAGTACTTCTCTGTTTGAAATGTTACTGCATCAACCTCACCATTTGCCAACATGACATTTGGTTCTGAATAGTCTTTACACTGCACGACATCCAGAATAAGCCCTTCCTGTGCTGCAGTTTTCTTCACTATATCAATAAGTCCTGACTGTGAATCTTTTACAACAGCAATTTTGAGCCTCAATGATGCTGTATCACCACAGCCTGTCACAAACAGACTACATAAAAAGCAAGCCAGCAAAAAAACACCTTTCATCACGTACAGACATCCGCCTCCTACAAAACAAACTGCTGTCCTCTAATAATTCATTGTTTTCAGCTATGTTTTGAATGCTATCATGGTTTTCTTCACTTGTCAATATTATTTTTGCAATTTGTTATGCAGTATCATCCATTTCCGGAAAACAAATAACAGAAACATTGAAATTAACTTTTTAATTATAGCATTTTTTTCATAAAATATCGCTTATATGGAAGTATTTTTTTAAATCACTTGCTTTTATCAGAAATAGCCCTTACAATTTATAATAGTACTTATTATGATGAACAAGGGTGATTTTACATGGGAATCTTATCTAAATTCTTACCAAAGAAAAAGCCGGTCGAAATAAAAAATAACGTACCAAAGGAAAAGAACAACATTCGCAAAACCTTTGGTGTTTACTGTCACAGTCATCACAAAACCCCCTCTGACAAGCTTTGCCCAAAATGCACGGCTCTCCTCGCAACTGCCATGACCAAGATGAACCGTTGTCCCTATGGCATAACAAAGCCAATCTGCGAACGCTGCGAAATTCCCTGTTTCGGTATAAAGCAAACAAAGGAATTTCGTGAGATTATGAGCAGCGCACAAAAGCGCATGTTCTTTAAGCATCCGGTCATGACCATAAAGCATAAACTTCAAAGCATGGGTGTTGACTATGCCAAGCGTGAACAGGAAAAGAAGATTCGCGACAAGGCCAAAGCAAAAGAAAAAGCTGCTAAGGCAAAGGAAAAAACCGAAAAAACAAAATAAGGATATAAAGAAAGACGGCCGTGTTATTTGTACTGACCCCCATAAGTTAGACCTAAAATTAGTCTAACTTATGGGGGTATCTTTATGGCTAAATATAGTACTGAATTTAAGAAAAAAATTGTAGATGAATATTTGAAAGGGAATATTGGTTATAGAAACCTTGCAAAAAAATATAACACTCCTGGTTCTAAGCAAATAGAAACCTGGGTTGCTGCTTTTCAGAGGCTTGGTACAGAAGGAATTTCTCGTTCTCGTCAAAAGAAAAGTTATTCTTTTCAATTTAAGCTGCATGCGGTAGAGTTATATCTAAGTACAGAGATTTCCTACAAAGATTTAGCATTGCAAATCAAAATCAATAATCCATCGCTATTAGCGCAATGGGTTCAAAGATACCGTGCTGTCGGCGTAGATGGTCTTAAACCAAATCGGAGAGGCAGGCGTCCTAAAGTGCCAGATAAACCTATAGTCGTAACGCCTACGGAATCAAAAGAAATTCAGGATGAGCGACTTAAACAGCTTGAAGAAGAAAATCTTAAACTTCGCATAGAGGTAGCCTATTTAAAAGAACTGAGGAGATTGCGCCTGGA
>JBAYAD010000297.1:0-3463 GCA_041669965.1 Selenomonadaceae bacterium | reverse complement strand
TTATATAATTTTGATACATTCAGATCAAGCGTATTTTTAAAGTTATCCCCAACAATCATCTCAACCCTATATAATATAAAGCTTCACAAGCATTTGTCTAATATAACAAAATAGCAAATTATTACATTAGCAGGAATAAAAAAACTGACCGTAAGTCAATCCTGTTACGAATCTATCAGTCGTCCTTCCCTACGCATAACAGTATATAATATATTTAGCGCACATTACATGATGATTTTTAAGTTTTTGTGACGTAAACTTTATTTAAAACTCTATAAGAACAGCAATAATTGCTATAAGCTCTTCATTTTTTTTCTCAAAAGCTCTATAAAGTGGCTCATATTGTTTTTTATAGTATTGAAAATCTGCGTCCCTATAAAAAAAGGTGCCTTTCTTCTGATGCATTTCTACAAGATTCAACGCAGTTTCAATGCTAGCAATGCAATCTTTATATAGCCTTTCATTCTTCTGATCTAAGAATATTCTTTTTCTTATATCAGCTATAGAAACTTTTATTGATTTTTTATGTTCAGACCAATATTGGCAAACTGGAAAATTGTATGAAAATTGTAAAATATTCAACTTTTCATTTATATTCATTAAATCATCTAAAATAGGACTATACACCCTTTCTAAGAAGAAAAGTTTTCGTTCTAGATCAAAACTATTATTACTAATATTTGCCTGTACCTTAGATATTTCAGTCTGTTTCTTCGCTATTTTAGTTTGCTCTTGGGATATTTCCTTTTGTTCCTCAGATATTTTATTCTGTATTTTCATATACTTCATCTGACGATTACCAATCCATACAGCTCCAGTCACAGCTAAAAATGTAAAAATTGCCTGCGCAAATGTTGAATATGCTGTTAAGGCATTTTCCCATGGATTCGAGTCCATGCAATCCCTCCTATTGTTATAATAGTAAAATTATAACAAACAAAGAAAAACTTGACAACTATATTAATTTTAAGCCGCTTTCTTTAAAAAATCTTCAAACTTCTTCTGTCTTTTCTCTGACTCACGTTTTCGCCTGTGTCGCTGTATTAGTTGTCGCATAGGTTGTATTCGCCTTCGTAGCGGCTCTATAGAGTTTATCATCACATCATTTCACCTCTGTCTTTAGTGTTTCACCACCAAAATCCGTTTTTCCACTCGCACGGGCATCTTCCCGTTGGCTTTTTCCGGTAACCATAAGTGCGATAGATGTACTTCTGAACCGGTCGATGATGCGTTCTGCGTAAGTGCCTTTCATTTCCTTGAAGTTCAGATTGGTAGTAATAATGCATGGCAACATCTTGTTGTATCGCTCAGTGATAATACTATCCACCTTTGCCATCACCCATTTTTGATTTGAATTTTCGCTGCCCAAATCATCCAGCACAAGAAGCGATGTATTGCGGATTTTCTGCTCATAACGTGCCCACTCCTCACGGTTCAGCGTATAGCGTGTAAACACGTCATCGAGCAAAGAACACATAGGGATAAACATTCCAGAACCGCCATCCTCAAGTCTTTTCCGCAAAACTGCGACTGCCATCATCGTCTTCAACGTTCCGCATGGACCCATCAGGATTAACCCGATACCATTCGCCATATTCTCGGTCAACTGATTTGCATAATTTTTGACTTGGGCATAATTTTGGCGGATATTCTCATCGTCTGGTAACCCACGCTTTTCGATATTTTGAAAACTTGCCTGAGCAAAACGCTTATAAATTCCGCGTTGAGCAAGAAAATTGGGGGTCATGATGGTTGATAATCTCTCAGAATGCTGAAGAGCATCCTCATCCAACGGTTCGACTAAGACCTGTGGATGTTCTGCATCAATCGTTCCATCCGGACGCAGTTGCCCACTTGTTTTCAGCTGCTTCTTCGGTAGCACTTTTGACTCGAGGCGGTATACGATTTTTGCCAGTTCCTTGTCCATTCATACTTCCCCCCTGATTTTCTTGATTTCTAAGGACTGCGGTAAGGTATTGGATCGTCTTCCCTTTGGATTTCAAGATTCCATCTTTTACGCACTCCTTGCCAAAATGCATTAATAAATCCTGCAGTATCTCATATTCAACCGATGTGATAGGATGCAGCTCGTTTGAGAATAATTCCTGAGCTTCTGCGAGGTCTTTATTCTCCAGAGGGTCCGGAAGCTTCTTTGGATATATATAATTTTTAGTAATCTCTGTAGTAATCTCTGTAGTAGTCTCTGGTATTGGTCCTGCCAGATTGTCATGATGGATGGTGCCAGATTGGCTTAATGCATCATGACAATCTGGCATAATGGAAGAACCATTTTTGTCGAATCCATTATGACAACTTGGCGTATTCGAAGAACCACTTTTGTCGGATGCATTATGACAAGTTGGCATAATGCATAGTTGCGGGCTTTCTTCCCCATCATGACAAGTTGGCACGTTCGAAGAACCGTTTTTGTCGGATGGATCCTGACAACTTGTCTTATTAGAATCAAGACGCTCTTTTTGAGTATTGAACTTCTGTTCAAGTAAAGTAAGTTTATCGTAGTCAATCGTGTACCATTTTGTCCGGTCAAAGGCTTTTTGGTTAAAAACGCCAGTAATTAATATTTTCTTGTCGCATAAATTGGAGACAATTCGGTCAATCGTTCGAGCCGACCAAAAAGGAAACTGTTTTCGCCATTCTTCCAATGAGTTATATACCCAGGAACGACCATCAATAATATGGGTACTCCGGCTAACCCAATAGTGTATCTGCTGTAAAAAAATAGCTTCGTTTAAGCCAACTTCAACAGCTAAAGTGGGCAGCACTAAAAGAGGTGGTTCATTGATAAGTGAAACATTCACTGGAGATACCTTCTTTCTTTTTTGACTTTTAACATCACTGCCATAACACCAATGGATTCGTATATTCATAGCCACCGTCTGTACTTCGGATAATATACTCCAAATGCAGGTGTGGCCCTGTAGCGTTTCCCGTAGCACCCACGAGCGCAATGATCTGTCCGGCATATACTGAATCCCCTGGATTGACATAAACCACGGAGCAGTGCGCATAGCGCGTGTAAGCATCAATTTGTGGATGGTAGAGCAATACCTGATTTCCATAACCATCTGAAAAATTCCCGGATGATACAACTGATCCATCAAATAGTGCGGGAATAGGCGTTCCATCAGCATAGCCCAAATCCACCCCCGTATGGAATTTCCATTCACCGGTAATCGGATGAATTCGCCAGCCAAAGGGGCTGGTTACGGGAAAATCTGCAGCAAATGTAGTAGCAGCTATCCCAATTAACAATACCGATACAATCCATATTTTTATTAAATATTTTTTCAACTCACCACATCTTCTTTTGTTTTTTTGCACAGCGTCAATGCAGATACCATGACAGCCCTATAGTTTTGAATACATACTAATGCATTGCAAATATTACCAGCTGGCTTAATATTTTTTCTTCATGCAGTTCATCCTTTATTTATAAGATTCA
>JBAYAD010000296.1:0-3466 GCA_041669965.1 Selenomonadaceae bacterium | reverse complement strand
GAAATGAAAAGAAAATTAGTATTAGTATTGCTGGCAGTTGCTGTATTGGTAGTAGGTGCACATACGGTGTTAGCAGGTGCATCGGTCGAGGAAAAAGCTGTTTTAGGTGGAACGGTGACATGGACCATTGCAACAGGGACACCGGTACAGGAAGGCAGTGAACTTGTCCGGATTGCAACGCTTACAGGAGCTGTTGCAGCAGCTCGGTCTTCGACAAAAGGAGTTGTACAGGATGTGCTTGTGCATAGTGGAGATACGATAAAAAAAGGTATAGTCGTAGTCCGGATAACAAAGAAAAATTAATAAAAGCAGAATAGAAATTAAGAGGTGAATTTATTGCATAAATTTATGAAACAAATTATTTTTGTATGTTTTGCTGTGATTTTTATGTCATGGGGACATGCAGTGGCAATGCCGAATATTCTTACGACGGATCAAATCTATCCGGGCATGACCGGAATTGCAAAGACCGTAGTGAAGGGCTCAGATATTACAACATTTGATGTGGAGATCATTGGAATTGTGGATAGTGGTAAAGGAGCAGCAAAAGCTATTATGGCAAGAGCATCAGGGCCTGTTATTGATGCGGCTGGCGGCATACTGCAAGGGATGAGCGGCAGTCCTGTTTATATTAATGATAAACTTATTGGAGCCGCAGCTTCTGGTTTTAAAGATATGGATCCGCGCGTGTTTTTTATTACGCCAATCAGTGATATGCTGGAAATTTGGAAGTATCCGGATAAGAAGAATAAGACTACGATTGAACAGATTGATTTAAAGAAGCTTGCCGAAGACAATGCGAAAAAGATAGAAGAAGATATGGAAAAGGTAAAAAAGGCAGAAGCAAATTTAAAAAAATCTGATCCAGCTATAGCAGCTTTGACAAAAAAAGAAAGCATTGCTGCAGATAAGAAAATAAAGAAAAATCAACCAGCGAAAGCTGCTAACGGGAAAACTGCAGAAGGTATAGAACCAAAGACGACCGTGTTCGTATCAGGATTTGGTGATGCAGGATTTTCCTTTCTTAAGAAAAAATTAGCACCGCTTGGGTTCGAGCCGTCACAACTGGGGGGCGAAACGGCAGGTGCTTCGGGGAAAGTGGATTATAATCCAACACTGGAACCTGGAAGTGCAGTAGGCGTTGCTCTTGCATATGGGGATTTTTCTATTGGCGCAACGGGCACAGTGACGGCTGTGGATGGAAACAGAATTCTTGCGTTTGGGCACCCGTTTACGCATAAGGGAAATGTAAACTATTTTATGACAGATGCAGATGTTATTGGGACAATAAGTGGTGTGAGCAATGGAATGAAGATTGCTACGGTTGGCAATATTATTGGCCGCATAAATCAGGACCGCAATGCGGGGATTGCCGGGATACTCGGAAGCTATCCCAGTGTTGTTCCGATAAAGGTTACCATTAAAAATAATACAATGGGAACAAGTGAAACGTATGAATCCCGTATGGCTTATGATGAAGATTTTTTACCGATTTTGAGTGCAGGGATAGCATATGCTTCATTGGAAAAGTCAGCAGATCGTCTTGGCGAGAGCACTGCAAAAGTTCATTTTGAGATTCGTACGGATGCAGTTGCGGGTGGTAAGATGGTTCGTGATAATATGTTCTATAATGCAGCGGATGTTGGTCAGGTTGCTGTAAGTGAACTGGGGCAGGGGATGAGCCTTGTCTGTGCAAACACGGATAAGGAATCGGATATTCTTGATGTAAAAGTAGATGTTACGTTGGACGGAGATCGGCGAACGGCGTCTATTATTGGTGCTGTTCCTGATAAGTTTAAAGTGAAACCAGGTGATGTAGTTAACTTTAAAACAACCATTAAACCTTATCGTAAGGCCGTGGAGGTTTTAAAGATCCCCTATACTATCCCCAAAATGCAGGCAGCAGGGACGATGAATCTTGAGTTTCGCGGTGGTGGGCTTGTTCCAGCAACCCAGCTTTTGCTGATGCAGACAGGAATTGATATGAGTCCTGAGGAAGATAAGCAAAAAACAACAGCAGAGAAGATTAAAGACTTTTTGTCGACTGATAAAAATAATGAAATTGTCATTACTCCGGCAGCACCACCAATTGTGAGCGAAGAAAAACAGAAAAAAATGATTGAAGAAGCAATCAAACGTTCAGAGGATCTTGGAAAAGAAGAAGCAGGTGCGGGAAACAAGAAGAAAAAGGAAATGCCTGCATATCCGGAGGCAAAGTTTGCAACGAGTTATGTGATTGATAATGTAATTCACGTGAGTCTGCAAGTTGAGAAAAAAAGCTAAAAAGATATTGGACTGAATATAGAGCAGAAAAGGCTTGTATTCAGTCTTTTTTGCTGGAATGAAAGCTGGAATTAAAAAAAATAATTGAATATTAGTAAGAAAAATAGTAAACTAGTATTTACTATTATAGTGATCATTGTTAAAATCAAAGAATAGGTTTGTGATTCTTTGATAAGGAGCGGAAAAAATGCTTATTCATTATTTAGAAAGACTTGGTAAAACTGTAATCAATTCATTGGAAATCTTTGGCTCCGTTATGATACTTGTCGGACAGACTTTCTGGCAGTTGAAGCATTTTCCCCGGATGCGTCATGTGTTTGCGCAGATGGCACATCTTGGAGTAGATACGCTGCCAATTGTGCTGCTTACGTTGTTTTTTACCGGAGCGGTCATGACCTTGCAGGTTGCACATGAATTTATTCGCTTTGGGGCGCAGTCAACAATCGGCGGGGTTATCGCGATTGCAATCGCACGGGAACTTGGTCCGGTACTTGTTGGTGTTGTTACTGCCGGACGTGTCGGAGCCGCAATTACAGCAGAAATCAGTACAATGAAGGTTACGGAGCAGATTGACGCACTTAAAGTAATGGCAACGAATCCGGTTGGTTATCTCGTTGTGCCGCGATGTATTGCCTGCATGGTCATGGTACCACTGCTGACGGTGTTTGGTGATGTCATTGGGACGTTTGGCGGGTGGGTAATATCTGTATATTATGCAGATATTAGTTCCAACCTTTATATGAGTTCAATTGATACATTTGTTGTTGTTCATGATATTGTGGGTGGACTTATCAAGGCCGTGTTTTTTGGCGGAGTTATAGCGATTTTGGGCTGCTATTACGGATTGAATGCGCCGGATGGGGCAGAAGGTGTTGGTAAAGCAACCACACGTTCCGTTGTGGGAGCAATTATTGCAATTTTTATTTCCAATTGTTTTTTGTCGCTTATGCTTTATCGATGAGGTGGATGTATGATAAAATTAAGTAATGTGTGTAAAAGTTTTAAAGAGCAAAAAATTCTTAAGAATATTAACCTTGAAATTAAAGAAGGTGAGACACTTGCAATCATTGGAAGCAGTGGTTCAGGCAAAAGCACGCTGCTGCGTCTTATGATTGGTCTTATAAGACCGACAAGCGGTGAAATTTGGATAAAAAATACGGAGATTTCAAAACTTAAAGAGGAG
>JBAYAD010000295.1:0-3523 GCA_041669965.1 Selenomonadaceae bacterium | reverse complement strand
GGATGCAGCGGATTGAAGTCAGAAGCAAAACGGGCGACGCTCACCTCGGACATGTTTTCCCGGATGGGCCGAGTGAGCTAGGCGGTCTGCGCTACTGCATCAATAGCGCCTCGCTGCGGTTCATATCTAAAGAAGAAATGGCAGCAAAAGGCTATGGCTATCTGCTGCCGCTCGTGGAGAAAGGATAGAAGGAGTAAGCGGACGGATTTTATAGTGTCCAAATAACCGATAATATGTACACCTAATAAAAAAGTACAAGTTTTGGCAGGAACAAAGAGAATAACGGCGAAAATAAAATTTACCAGTAGCATAGCTGATAATAGTGTTTTTTATTAATTCATACGAATTTAAATAGGCTTAACAAAAACAGACATAAAGCATATTTTGGAGATATAACTTAATGGAAGGAGGGAACATCATGTACGAATATGATGATGTTTCTTTGGAGAAAGAGTCAATTAAAATTGCTGATGGCATATATTGGGTAGGGTATTCTGACAGAAGCGCGGGTTTGCATTGTAATCCATATCTCATCGTTGAAGGAGATGAAGCCATCCTGATTGATGGAGGCAGCAGAGATGATTTTAGTACCGTTATGTTGAAGGTTATCAGGACGGGTGTGCAGCCTTCACAAATTACACGTTTAATATATCATCATTATGACCCGGATCTTTGCGGCAGTTTGCCTCAACTGGAAGCAATTATTAATACCGATAAGCTCAGAATCATCTCGCATAAGGACAATAATATTTTTATTCATTATTATTCATCAAAAACACCCAGGATGGATTTTCGCAATTTGGACAGTCATTTTGATTTTGCGACTGGCAGGAGACTAGAGTTTTATGCTACACCATTTTGTCACGAACCAGGCAGCTTTGTGACCTACGATACGCAGACCAAGACTTTGTTCTCAAGTGATTTATTTGGCAGCTTTGATCAACAATGGAAAGTGTTTCTGGAACTTACTGAGGACTGTAGGGAGTGTTCCAATACAGATACAGATATTTGTCAGAAGGGCTTTGAAATATGCCCTGTCAAGGGAATTAGGCAATTTCATCAAACAGTAATGACATCAAATTTAGCAGCCAAGCATTCCTTGCAAACAATTGCGGCACTAGATATTGAACGTATTGCTCCACAGCATGGCAGTATTATTCCTTATAAGGAAGACGTAAAAGCAATTATCCGGTATTTGAGTATGACAAAAAATGTCGGTATTGAGCATTTAATTTTTGGTGAGTGATATGAATGATAAAAACATAATTATGCAGAAAGCCTTGGCAAAGAATATAGAAATGTGCAAGGATAAAGATTTGGCGCTTTATGCGTTGGATCAGTTTGCCAAAGAAATTGACCAAAACATTCAAAATGAATTATTGACACGTCTGCTTATGGATTATGCTGTTATTGCCAGACAGATTGAAGTTTTTAATAAGCAACTGGCGCGCAGCCAGGAGATGCTGTTTGAAGCACAGAGCATTGCCATGCTTGGACGTTGGGATTTTTATCGTGATTCTGGCGAATTGATCTGGTCTGATTCCATGCGTGATATTTTGGAGGTCGATCGCACTGAACCGGCTTCCGTAGAAACCTTTTTTGCCTGTGTGCATCCCGAAGACCTTGCAAAGGTTAAACTGAGGTATGAGAAGATATTTACAATTGATAAACCTTGGACGACGTCTTACAGGCTGATTATGCGCGATGCGCGGATAAAATGGGTCCAGCTCAGGTTTAATCCGGAAATTGACAGTGAAGGTAAAGTGTTTCATTTTTATGGAACGATTCAAGATATAACAGCCATGAAGAAAGTAGAGGAAGAGCTGGCAAAATATAATATGCAGCTAGAAGCACTTGTTGAAGCTAAAGTGCAGGAAATCTCGGCGGCGCAAATGGCCACTATCTACGCTTTGGTCAAGCTTGCTGAATCTCGTGACGACGACACGGGAACACACATTGAACGTACTGCTAGTTTTTGCAGGTTCCTTTCGAAAAAAGCGAAAGCAGTTTCGCCTTATGCAGAGCAGATGAATGAAAAATTTATAGAAACCATTTACAAAGCTGCGCCATTGCATGACATAGGTAAAGTGGGCATCCCTGATAATATACTGTTGAAGCCAGCAAAACTTACTGAGGAAGAATTTGCTAAAATGAAAACACATGTAGTGATAGGATATAATACACTAGCAGAAGTTGGTCAGCAGCATGAGCAGAACGAGTTTATCAAAATGGGCATGGATATTGCAAGATATCACCATGAAAAGTGGAACGGCAGCGGTTACATGGAAGGCCTTGCCGGGGAGGCAATTCCCCTTTCTGCTCGTATAATGGCACTAGCTGATGTTTATGATGCCCTACGCTCTAAAAGAATTTATAAGGAAGCTTTTTCTCATGAAAAAACTTGCGAAATTATTCAGCAGGGCAAAGGGATACATTTTGATCCCAGACTAGTTGAAATTTTTATTGACTCACATGAAGAGTTCAGGCAGCTTTATGATCGTTTAAGCACTCAAGGCTAGGTTTAATTATATATAAAGAAGTTTAAATAATTCCGAAAGGAAGAAGAACGCCATCTATTGGCGACGAAACTGATAGATGGAGAGAAAAGGTTATTGTTATCCCGACCGCAGCGGAGGGATCTTATAGCAAAGAGGAGCACGGGCATTCATGCCCGTGCTCCTTTGTTGTTTTAAATTAGTTTTACTTATTATTAATAATAGTTAACGCCGCTTTGAGATAAGACTGGATCATCAATCTTATTCCAGATGAGTTTGGAAATCAAAGCCATATCATTAAACACCAAAGCATTGTTATCATCATAGCCACGATTTTCATCAGGTACGTCTGCCGTCATAATACACAGAACATAATCACGATTACGTCCAAATATGATACCGCAGTCATGAATCGCATTGCCAAGCTCGCCGGTCTTGTGCGCAATGCGCAAGTCATGAGGCAGGTTGCCAGGGATGCGTTCGTTCCATTGTTGACGGCACAAAATGCCGATCATTTCTTTGTCGCTCTTGGAGTCAACTAACTTGCCTTGGTAAAGCAGTTCATAAAAATGAGCCATATCTTTTGGTGAAGTCCAGTTGTCGCGGCCAGCTTTGGCAGCAGCAGAGTCTAACATCTTTCTGCCGAGAACCGTATCCGTACAGCCGATATTTTTTATAAAACCGTTAACGCGGTCATAACCGATTTTGTCAATTAAGAGGTTGGTAGCTGTATTATCGCTGACAACAATCATTTGTTCTATCAGCTGGCGTACAGTAACTTTGGTGCCGGCAGGAACTTTATCCAAGGAGCCCCAGGCTTTCTGGTCTTCCTTATGGATAATGACTTGTTCGTTAAAGTCCAGTTTTCCTTCCTTTTTCAGTTGGTAAGCTTCGCCCATAATGTAAACCTTGATTAAGCTTGCTGAACGTTGACGCATAGGGTTCAGATAAGCTTCCTCTCCGGTCTTGAGGTCGCGTACCAGAATAGAATACTTGGTGGTCTGAGTCTTGCAGGCCGTTTTGATTTC
>JBAYAD010000294.1:0-3531 GCA_041669965.1 Selenomonadaceae bacterium | reverse complement strand
GTTCAGGCAAAACTTCACAATGCAGGTTATACTATAGGAAAATTACAGTCTATAGAACTTTCTAAACTTACACATAGTGCAAAAGAAACGGCAGATCGTACAGTATCTGGTCGTGTTAAGCATGTAAGCTTTATTGGAGATAGATCACACGCAGTTCTTTCGGGTAATAAAGTCCGTAGCATATTGGGGTTGAAAAGTACATTGTTTGATATGACGGTTATGAACACAAATAAAAGCAGTATACTAAAAAATAAAGGCGAGAGTAGCTACAGCACAATCAAAGAAGTTTTTGTTGACGGATATGGTTGGGGCCATGGACTTGGGTTATCGCAATGGGGCGCAAAAATAATGGCAGAAAAGAAATACGATTATAAAAAAATTTTACATCACTATTACACAAATGTAGACATTACAAATGTATATTAAGGAGAAATTTACATGCTATTATCAGATTTTGATTATGATTTACCAGAAGAATTGATTGCACAGACACCATGTGAGCCAAGAAATGCATCACGGCTTATGGTTCTTGATAAAGAAACAGAGACAATACAGCACCAGCATTTTTATGAGTTAAAAGATTTTCTCGTACGGGGAGATACGCTTATTTTTAACGATACACGTGTAATGCCCGCAAGACTTATTGGGCATCGGGACAAAACTGGTGGTAAAGTCGAAGTCTTTTTGCTGCGGCGGATTGATTGTGATATATGGGAAACACTTGTTAAACCCGGGAAAAAAGCACAGGAAAATGATATTATAAGGTTCGGTGAAGAACTTACTTGTAAAATTATGAGCCATACAGATTTTGGTGGTCGTATTGTCAAGTTTACGTATGATGGGATTTTTGAGGAAATACTTGATCGTCTGGGTGAAACACCTTTACCTCCTTATATCCATGAAAAATTGGCTGATAAAGAACGTTATCAGACCGTTTATTCAAAAGAAGAAGGTTCCGCTGCAGCGCCAACTGCAGGGTTGCATTTTACAAAAGGAATGTTGCAGGAACTTAAAGATAAGGGGATTAATCTTGGCTTTATAACGCTCCATGTGGGTCTGGGGACATTTCGTCCAGTTAATGTGGAAAAAATCGAAGAACATGTCATGCATAAAGAATATTATTGCATATCAGATGAAACTGCAAAGCTTATCCGTGACACAAAAGCAAGTGGAAACCGTGTCATTGCTGTAGGAACGACATCAATTCGTACACTTGAGTCGGCTGCTGATAAAAAAAACCATATTGAAGGTAAAAGTGGGTGGACAGATATTTTCATCTATCCAGGCTATGAATTCAAGATTATTGATGCAATTATTACAAATTTTCATCTGCCAAAATCGACATTGATTATGCTTATCAGTGCATTTGCTGGCAGAGATTTTGTTTTAAAAGCCTATAAGAAAGCCGTAGAGGAAAAGTATAGATTTTTTTCATTTGGCGATGCAATGTTGTTATTAAACGGTAAAAAGACAAAGTAAACATAGGTGAGAGATTATCTTAAAACTTAAGTACGAAAACGTGTAGTTCTATAAATATCGGGGTACGTAAAATTAAATTAAATTATTTTGTCTGTACTGATTGTTGTGTTAGCTTCCTAATAGTTTAATAATATGATTTATTATCTGACAAGGTTGTTATTTATTCATACAAAACAGAAGGTACAAGAAGGAATCATATGTTTTGGTATGAAGATCAAGAATATCTTCTATACAGGCGATAAAAGCGTATTTTGAATACAGGCTGCATTCAAGTACGGATAAAGGATGTGTAAAAAAGGACATATGAGCTGTGAAACAAAAATATATAGTGTATAATAAATTGATATATAATAAGAATTAAAAATTGTTATAAATATTGATTTTGAAAAACTAAGTTGGAGGTTGTATTTTGACAGCGATTACGTATGAACTAATTAAAGAAGACAAAACAACTAATGCCAGAGCCGGAATTCTTCATACACCACATGGAAATTTTGAAATGCCGATGTTTATGCCGGTGGGAACACAGGCTTCGGTTAAGGCGATGTCACCTGAGGAGCTTAAGGCAATTGGAGCTGGTGTTATCTTAAGTAACACATATCATCTTTTTTTACGTCCAGGAGCTTCACTTATAAAAGAAGCAGGTGGATTGCATAAGTTTATGAACTGGGACAGGGCTATTCTTACAGATAGTGGTGGTTTTCAAGTGTTCAGTCTTGGTGATTTACGAAAGATTACAGAGGATGGTGTAACATTTCGTTCGCATATTGATGGCTCAAAGAAGTTTTTATCCCCGGAAGTTTCTATTAAAGTACAGATGGATCTTGGGGCTGATATAATTATGGCCTTTGATGAGTGTGTACCCTATCCGGCAGACTACGAATATACAAAGGTATCAACGGAACGTACAACGCGCTGGGCACAACGTTGTAAGGACACACACGTGCGTCAGGATCAGGGGCTGTTTGGTATTGTACAAGGGGGGATGTATAAAGATCTTCGTACGCAGAGCGTGAATGATCTTGTTGCTATGGATTTTCCTGGTTATGCGGTTGGTGGACTTAGTGTTGGTGAACCAAAAGAACTGATGTATGAGCTTCTTGAACATACAGTAGGGCAGCTTCCTAAAACTAAACCGCGTTATTTAATGGGAGTTGGAACGCCAGACTGCCTTGTAGAAGGTGTATTACATGGTATTGATATGTTTGATTGTGTATTTCCAACACGTGTAGCAAGAAATGGCACAGCGATGACGTGGACAGGACGACTTGTTATGAAAAATATGGAATATACGCATGACTTTCATCCAATTGATGAAAATTGTGGCTGCTATGCGTGTCAAAATTATTCACGCGCTTATATACGCCATCTTATCCGGGTAAATGAAATTTTGGGGCTGCGCTTACTTACGATACATAATCTCTATTTCTTAGAAGAGTTCATGCGACAGATGAGAGAATCTATTATTGAAGAACGGTTTTCAGAGTTTCGTCAGCATTTTTTGGTAAATTATAATATGCGAGGGAAGAAATAAAAGGATATTTATATCATTTGTCGAATTAAAATAATTTGTGATTGAATATTAGTGAAACATTAGAGGAGGAATTTTTATGGGTCCGGAAACTATTGGAATGCTTGGGACATATGGTCCTATTGTCATTATGGTTTTGATTTTTTACTTTTTGCTTTATAGACCGCAGAAAACAGAACAAAAACGTCGTAAAAACATGCTTGAAACTTTGCAAAAAGGTAATCGTGTTATGACAATTGGTGGAGTTTATGGTCAGATTTCAGATATTAAAGAAAAGACAATTAAGCTGAAGATTGCTGATCATGTTGAGGTTGAGGTAGCACGGTCTTCAATTAGCGCAAACATTTCCAATGAAAAGGAAGCTTAAGTTTTATTATGTTTTCAGATGAAATTAATTTACTGAAGTGTACTCTTCGTAAAGCTATGTTAAAGAAACGTCGGGGAATTTCAGTAGCGGATAATTTGTGTTGCAGTGATATTATTTTATCGCAGCTTGTGCACTATCCTACATATGAGCAGTC
>JBAYAD010000293.1:0-3536 GCA_041669965.1 Selenomonadaceae bacterium | reverse complement strand
CTGAAAAGTGATTTGGATACAGCATATATGAAAAAGCTTTCTTCAATTGTTGATGAGCATATGCGTGTAATTGCAAAAAAAAATCAGTATTTACCAGAAAATCGTATTGGTGTATTAGCGGCATTGGAGTTAGCTGATGCATATTTGAAGTTAAAAAAAGACTATGATGATTTGATGGATATTTTTGAGGACAAATGAGGGTTTTAGGTAAGCGGATATCCTAAAAAAATAAACCGTATGGGTATAAATGCTTGTACGGTTTATTTTTTATGTTGTTTGTATTATAATTAAATGGTGTATATTATAGATTTATTTTGTGGAGGAAACAAATTTGATTGAGTTACTTGCTCCTGTTGGGAGCCATGAAGCACTTGTTGCTGCAGTAGAAAGCGGTGCAAATGCAGTATATTTGGCCGGAGAAATGTTCGGGGCACGAGCCTATGCTGATAATTTTGATAGAGAAACATTAAAGCAAGCAATTCAATTTGCGCATATGCGTGATGTACTTGTAAATGTAACTGTAAATACGATTGTTGATAATGATGAAATGGATGAGCTGGCAAACTATCTGCGGTTTTTATATGAAGCTGGCGCGGATGCAATTCTTGTGCAGGACCTTGGTGTAGTGAAACTTGCACATGAGATTGTACCAGAACTGCATCTTCATGCGAGTACGCAAATGACGGTTCATAATCTCTCTGGTGTACTTGCATTGGAAAAGCTTGGTTTTACACGTGTTGTCTTGTCACGGGAGCTTTCGCTTAAGGATATTCGCTATATTTGTGCAAATTGCCATATAGAAATCGAAGTATTTGTCCATGGTGCGCTTTGTGTATGTTATTCGGGTCAATGCCTTATGAGTAGTATGATTGGCGGTCGTTCAGGCAATCGTGGGCGTTGTGCGCAACCATGCCGTCTGCCATATACATTGATTGATGAAACTGAAAACGATGTATTAAAAGAAGCAGATGCTGGTCAGTATTTGCTTAGTCCGCGAGATATGAATACGATTGATATTTTGCCTGAACTTATTGATGCGGGTGTAGCCTCACTTAAAATCGAAGGTCGGATGAAGCGCCCGGAATATGTTGCGGTTGTTGTCGACACATATCGTCGGGCAATTGATTCTTATTTATTAGGAAACAATGGCTACGCAGTAAGCGAAAAAGATCATAAAGAGTTGATGCAGATTTTTAATCGTGATTTTACAACAGCATATTTACAGAACCGTCCGGGTCGTTTTATGATGAGTGATCACCGGCCGAACAATCGTGGCATGCTTGTTGGCCGTGTCGTCACATACAACTGGGAGACAAAAGAAGTTACAATGAAGCTTTCAGAAAACCTGCATGAAGGGGATCAAGTAGATTTTTGGGTCAAAGTCGGTGGACGAGTAACGACAACAATCAAGGAGATTTATGTTGGTAAGAAAAAAACAGATTCGGCGATAGCTGGTGAAGAAGTAACTTTTGTGATTCCTTCGCCAGTACGTGATCATGATCGTGTATTCAAGGTTTTTGATGCACAAATAATGGAGAGGGCACGCAAGTTTTTTAATACGGGTGCACCTGTACGTCGGATTCCGATTGATGTGGAGATCCATGCAGCTGTTGATGAGCCGCTTGTGCTTTGTATGATGGATGATGATGGATATTCCAGTGCAGTGCAAACTTCATTTATTGGTCAAAAGGCATTAAATCGTCCCCTTACGGAAGAAACATTAAAAAAACAAATCTCTCGTCTTGGTTCGACGGTATTTGAGTTGCGTGATTTGAAATGCACACTTGAAGGGGATGTCATGATACCAATTAGTGTCCTGAACGATGTTCGCCGCGATGCTGCGGATATGCTGGTAAAAAAACGCTTGGAAAAATTTAAACGTCTGCCTTTAATAAAAAAAGCAGATGTATGGAAAAATGTATTTGTAATGCCAACGGCAGTGAGGATAAAAAAATCAGAGCTTGTAGTATCCGTAGACACTGTTGATAAGGTAAAAGCTGCACTTAAAGCAGGTGCAGACTGGATTCTTTTTGGTGGAGAATCCTATGATCATAGCATAATTACAGCTGCACAATATAAGGAAGTCTATGATCTTGTTAAAAAGGCTGAGAAGAAGATTAGCTTTAATACACCGCGAATTGTGAATACAAATCAAGTTAAAACATTGCAACATATGTTAATGACCTTCAGAGAATTTTCACTGGATGCAGTTAATGTACATAATATAGGTAGTATCCAGCTTGTGAAAGATTGTTTGGATGTTCCAATTCATGCGGATTTTTCGCTTATAACATATAATAATCTTAGTGTTGAGTTCCTACGTGATTTGGGAATAGCAAGTTTGACACTTTCACCTGAACTTACCATGAGACAGGTAGAAAATATTGCAGCATACAGTACATTGCCGTTAGAGTGTGTCGTGCATGGAAACCTTGAGCTTATGGTGTCGGAATATTGTATAATGGGAAGTTTTCTTGGTAACATCGACAAAAATGTTTGTTCACAATTATGTATGAAAAAGAAGTATGCACTAAAAGATCGAAAGAATGAACAATTCCCGCTGGTGACAGATCAATTTTGTCATATGCATTTATTAAATGGAAAAGAACTTAGCATGTTACCACATGCCAGTCATTTTGCGCAAATTGGTGTAGGGCGCATACGTATTGAAGGCAAATTTATGGATGTAAAGCGTGTTGGTGAAATAACGGAACTTTATAAAAAGCTTCTAGTACTTGATGAAAAACAATCAGAACAAGAAAAGGATTATCTGAGAGAAATAGAAGATGGTAAAATTACTCGGGGACATTATTTCCGAGGTGTATTGTAAGGGGAATATATGAATTCAGCAGTACTTAGAACACTAGAATATAATCAAATTATAGATTTACTTGAAAAAAAAGCAAGTTCGTCGTTAGGAAAAGAACGAGCAAGAACGTTATGTCCTAGCAGCGATTTTGAAGAAGTAGAAAGGCGTATGCGCGAAACGGCAGAGGCTGTGCGTATTCGCACGCTTATAATGCCGCCTTTGGGGGGGATCCGTGATATACGAAGCCTGTTACGCAAGGTGAAGATTGGTGCTGTGCTTGAAATGCATGAGCTTGTCGATATCATGAGTACAATGTATGCGATGCGTAATATCAAGAGGTTTTTTAAAGAGCTGGAGGAAACAGCTCCTATTCACAAAGAATGGGCAGGAAATCTTGAGATTCTGGGCCAGCTTGAACATAATTTGGACAATGTAATCGATGAGCATGGAAATATGCGGGATGATGCCAGTGTCGAACTTAAACGCATCCGCAGGGAAATCAAGAGTTCGCATAGGCATATCAAGGATCGTTTAGCAAGTGTCCTACGGGCGTCAGAGTATCAAAAATATTTTCAGGATACAATTGTGACAATGCGTAGTGATCGTTACGTAGTGCCAATTAAGCAGGAATACCGGCAGTATTTTCCTGGGATTGTCCACGATCAATCATCAAGCGGATCAACACTTTTTATTGAGCCAATGGCAATCGTTGATCTTAATAATGATG
>JBAYAD010000292.1:0-3551 GCA_041669965.1 Selenomonadaceae bacterium | reverse complement strand
GTGCCGGGTTCACCGTATCAAACGCAAACGGCTATGTTTCAGCTATGGGGTATTCAGAAGAATTTGATTATTTATTCTTTCCATCTGAAACGGTTGGAAATAGTTCATTACCTGTTGGTGATTACTTCTACGTTACCGCAAACCTGAACGGTTACCGTATTGCCCGGTTGGGTGGCTGTTGGTCTGATGGCGGTCATGCGGGCGGTTTCTATTGGTATCTGAATAGTAGTGTCGGTCATCGTGCTCGGGCTGTCGGCGGTCGCTTGGTGTATGTACCGACAGCAACAGTTTAATTGAAAGGATGTAAAACATGATTGATTACGGAATAGTAAAAAGCACAGTTAAACCTGAGCCAAAAGTTATTGATGAATTTTCTGTTAATACAAATTCAAGAAAAATCTACGCAACAAGAATTGGTTTTGGTGAAGATAGAGAGTGGACTTACTAATTAACTTTCTGAACGAAAGCGAACTAAATTCCAAAAACTGAAAGGAAATAAAAAAATGAAATATGTAAAGGATGTATCACTCACAGCAATAGGCTGCATCGGCAGCTTCGTGACATGGCTCGTGGGCGGTTGGGACACGGCAATGATAACTCTTATAATCTTCATGGCTATCGATTACATAACCGGACTTATCGTTGCGGGCGTGTTCAAAAATTCGCCTAAAACCGAATCGGGTGCACTCGAAAGCCGGGCAGGCCTGAAAGGACTAATCCGAAAAGGCGTTATGCTGCTGATTGTATTTGTGGCGGTGCAGCTTGACCTTGTAATTGGAAGCACTTTTATTCGCAATGCCGTTATTATTGCTTTTATCGCAAATGAAACTATCAGCCTTGTGGAAAATGCAGGTCTTATGGGTGTACCGATTCCGACCGCCATTACTAAGGCCATCGATGTGCTGAAAAACAATTCAGATGACGAAAGTGAGGAATCAAAATGAGTAACACTGCAAAAGACGTAATCGACATCGCAAAAAAATATGTTGGAACTACCAACGGTGACCAGTTTGTTGACCGTTATAATAAAATTGCAGGAGCAGCACTTCCTCATGGCTGCTTCTGGTGTGCGTGCTTCGTCAGTTCAATCATGGATATGGCTGGTGTGCCGCAGGATAGCGTTAAAGCCTATAAAGGCTGTGCAACAGGTGTTAAGTGGTTCACGGAAAAAAACCGTTTTAAAAGCCGTCAGAGCGGCTGCATCCCCAAGCCTGGTGACATCATTTTCTTTGAGTGGCAGCCCTGGAACGAGGGCACAAGTGCAGACGACGGCGCCGACCACACAGGCATAGTTGAATCTGTGTCGGGCGGATATGTGCATACCATTGAGGGCAATTCAGGCAATCAGGGCACCTGCAAACGCAATAGCTATGCTATTAATTATTCCTGCATTGAGGGTTACGGTGTGCCCCTTTACAATGTGGACAAAGGCTGCATCATTAAAGCCGAAAGGAATAAAAATATTCGTGCAGCTGCTACTACAAAATCAAAAACAGTCGGCAAGTTGAAAAAAAATGAGACTACTAAAATCACCGAAATTTCAACAAATCAGAAGTGGGGCAAGACCTCGGCAGGCTGGATCAGCTTGTCCGGCACGAAGAAAGTTGAAGAATTTGAACAATATAATGTCAGGGTTACCGCCGCAGTTGGGCTCAACTACCGCTCAGGACCTGGAACCGGCTTTGCGCTCAAAGGTGCTTATCCTTGCGGCACAATTCTGACTATTATTGACGAGGCCGACGGCTGGGGCGAAACGTCCGATAGCTGCTGGGTGTGCCTTGATTACATAACAAAAATATAAAAATTTATCCCCGAGCTGAGATTTTACTCTTGGCTCGGGGATTTTTTGTTTTCTCTTAAATTTTTTCATCAGTGCCATCGGAATTCACCGCAAATGCCAACAACAAAATATTACTGCATTTGTTTGTCCCTCTTAGCCAGGCTTCGACTGCTTTTATCGAAAATCCGTACACAGTCGCAAATTTTGCCTGCGATAAGCCTGTGAGATTTATCAAATACCTGACCTTATCAGGCATTGATTCAATTTTTGCCATGTTATAAATTTTTTCCAAAACATCAGCTATCTTTTCTTCCGGAACTAATTCCATCCATTCTTGCCAGCCTCTCTCGGTCACAAACATTTCCAAACTGCTATACTCTGTCGCTTCTGTGTACAGCTGCACGAACGCTTTATAATTTATCATTTTTTCTCCTGCCCGTCTTGCCGTTAGCACAGCTTTGCTTTTTATTATTTAACTAATTTCTCTAAACTCTTTTTGCTGTAGATTTTCATTTTCTCTGCGAATGCTGTTGCTATGATAACTGGCTCATCATCTCCGCCAAAACCAATTACAAAACCTTTAATTTTATAAATGCCCTTTGCTTTTAGTGAATCATTGTCTATTCCGAAAAATGTTGATTTAATAGAATGTAACCAATCTTCAGTAACTACTGATATACCGTCTTCTCTTCTATCCTCTGCGAAGTTCCATGAACCTCTGTAATTTTCTTCAGCATAATCGAATACTGGCTCGCCGATTCTGTAAAACTCTTTTTCTTCAAAAGGAAGAATTTCTTTTCCGTATTTAAGAGTTGCTTCAGCGATCGCCCAATCTGACATTGGATAATCATTTTCGATTAACCATGATTCCATTTCTTTTTTGTTTGAGAAGTTTTTCTCTAGTACTTTCTCTGCTATTTTGTTTGCTCTCTTTACGCTGATTGAATTGTATTCCATTTTTATTACCTCACTTGTTCTTTCCTTTACTGTGTCTATATTATACCCTATATAATGGGGAAAGTCAAGTGTTTTTCAAAAGTTTTTTCATTTTTTTCAAAATATTTTTTAAGCTGTATGTTTTTACATTAGCAATTACGAATGTCTGACTACTTTTTGACTACCTTATACCTCAAAAACAGGTAGTCAAACTGCCTTATTTGGGTAAAACAAAAACCGCAGTAAAAAGCTCACAAATGGCTTAATACTGCGGTTCTCTTATGGTCCGAGTGACAAGAGTTGAACTTGCGGCCTCTTGAACCCCATTCATATTTCAAATGGCTTGTTTCCTAAGAAAAGTCTCATTTTTTAATACATTGACTACCTAATTGACTACTTCGCTTTTTTCATCCTCTTTTTTTTCATCCTCCTTAGGGAACAAGTACGTTTCTATTTTTAAAGCAGATTTTTTGGTTTGATCTGATTCTATGTGTGTATAAATGTTTGCTGTCATTTGTATATCGGAATGTCCCATCAAAGTTTGTGCTGCTTTTAAGTCTATTCCGGCATTGTATAAAATTGTTGCGTAAGTGTGACGAAGCATGTGCGGACGAATTTCAAAATCCACTTCTTTTTTTACATAATCTTCCCACATTCTTCTAAATGAATGAAGAGTCATTATGCCTGTCCAGTGCGACTTCGACCCCGATGAACGCGTTACAATGAATAAATCTCTCTTGGGTGTGACATCCAAAATTTGCTTTAAAGACGATATAACAGGTATTTCCCTGTTCGAAGCTTTTGATTTTAATGACATATCATCCGAAGCCTGATT
>JBAYAD010000291.1:0-3564 GCA_041669965.1 Selenomonadaceae bacterium | reverse complement strand
TAAGTTTCAGCGGCGTGTCGATGCTGCGGCAGTCTATGTAAATGCTTCGACGCGTTTTACAGATGGGTTTGAGTTTGGCTTTGGCGCTGAGATTGGTATTAGCACACAGAAACTTCATGCACGGGGACCTATGGGGTTGGATGAGCTTACGAGCACAAAATATCTTATCTATGGTGAAGGGCAAATTCGCTGATGGATAGGATTTGTGGGTATATAAGAACGATAATTCAATATATGCATACCCCTAAAGGGAAATTTGATTTTTTTGATGATATCAAGGCAATTGTGATTATTACAGTTGTGATTGCAGTTGCTTTTGCTATATTGAAATATTTTAAGTAAAACGGATTAGGAGCTACATCACTATGACAGAAAGAAAAAATCAGGTCGGTATTATGGGTGGTACATTTGATCCGATACATGTAGGACACCTCATGACGGCGGAGGCCGTACGTGATGAATATAAGCTTGACAAAGTTATTTTTATACCGGCGGCTAATCCGCCTCACAAGCAGAATCAACCAGTAACACCGGCAATTCATCGATTTGTCATGACACTTTTAGCGACATGTGCGAATTCGTATTTTCAGGTATCATCATTGGAGATGAATCGACCAGGTCCCTCGTATACAATTGATACAGTCTATGAGCTTATTCATCGCTTTGGCAAGAATACAGAGCTTTATTTTATTACAGGAGCAGATGCTATTCAGGAAATCCCCACTTGGGACCGTATTGAAGAATTGCTTAGTGTATGTCAGTTTATTGCCGCGACGCGTCAGGGCTGTGTACCGAATGTTGACAACATTAAGGATTATTTTGGTGCGCTGGGAAAGGATCGGATTCATCGTCTTGCAACACCGGAGCTTGAGATTTCATCGACAGATATCCGTGAACGTGTGAAAAAGGGATATTCGATAAAGTATATTGTGCCAGAGCAGGTAGAGCAGTATATTTATAAGGAAGGTCTGTATCGGTGATCAGGGAAAGGGTTGCTGTAAGGTAGCAGCTCTTTTTTTATCGATAAAGGAACAGAAAAAGGAAATCAGCCATTTATAGCGAAATTTAACTACAAAGAGGGGATTTCGATGGAATTTAGTAAAATGAATGATATGCTTAAAACCCGATTAAAGGGAACCCGCTATCGTCATTCGATTGGTGTATGTGAAACAGCAGTAAAGATGGCGGCACGATTTGGAGTGGATGTCGAAAAAGCGAGGATTGCCGGACTTTTACATGATTGTGCTCGTGAATTTCCTTTGGAGAATATGCGACAGGAGGCAGAGCTTCGGCATATTACTTATACAGAAATTGAAAGGAAAATGCCGATTTTATTGCATGCTTATATTGGTGCATGGCTTTGCAAAGAACGTTATGGCGTGGATGATAAAGAAATAATAAATGCAGTTTATCGTCATACAACAGGTGGAGCAGGAATGACTGCACTTGATAAAATCATTTATCTTGCGGATATGATTGAACCAAATAGGGAATACCCCGGAGTTGAGCAATTGCGCGAAATTGTTGAGAAAGAAAGTCTTAATGAAGCTGTCCTTGCTGGATTTGATCGATCCATCAGTTTTATTGTTCGCAAAAGGCGAATGATTCACCCGGATACAGTTCTTGCGCGTAATGAAATCTTGTTAAGAGGATAAGCTTGTATGGAAAATGGTACAAAACAACATATCATACAAAAAAGAAAAATTAAAAGTCGGCGTCGTCGATTAAAGATAGGACGGCTTTTTGTTTTTTTGTTGATTCTGGGGCTTATTGGCTGGTGCATATATCGGTTATGTCTTTGGGGAAATCAGACATATCAAACGTATTATGCAATTTATGAAAATTATCAGTTGCAGCAGGAACTAAAACAGGCGAAGAGCCCTGATTTGCGTTATGATGATTACACGAATATTCTTGTTTTAGGCATTGATGAAGGTACTGGGAGCGAGATAGGCCAGCGTGCTGATACGATTATTTTATTGAGCATTGATGATAAGGATGGAAAAATGAGAGTTTTATCTATTCCACGGAATACGCTTTTAGTACTGCCGGGACGGCAGAAGGAAGAACGTATAAATGCTTCATATTATTATGGCGGAGCACCATTGTCGGTACAAGCAGTATCCAAACTTTTAAACGGAATAACGATTCATCAATATATAACAATAAATGTAAGTGCGCTCACTGAACTCATTGACGTATTGGGCGGTATTGATATCTATGTAGAGAATGATATGAATTATGAGGACCCGGATGCAGATTTTCAGATTCATTTACAGAAGGGGTATCAGCATTTAAATGGTACTATGGCACAAGAGTATTTGCGTTATCGGGGTGATGAGCTGGGAGATATAGGGCGCGTACAGCGTCAGCAGCGTTTTGTTAAGAAACTTTATAAGAAGATACAAAGTATTGATACAATAATAAAGCTGCCAGCCCTTATTGATATCCTGCGCTATCGTATGGCAACAAGTGTAGAACTTATGGATACGGCTCATTTGATAAAAATAATAAAAGGGCTGAGTGCAGATACGCCTAAGACCTATATGCTGCCGGGGAGCCTAACCGCAAATGGAGTCGACTGGGTAGCGGACAAAGCAGGAATAGAAGCAGAAATCGATGAACTTTTCCCAGCCCCAAAAGAAGTTTCAAAATAAAAATTTGTATAGAATACAAAAAGATAAACAGGAGGTAGAAAGTATTGTTTAAGACAGTAGAGGATATGAGCCTGGCTATGGCCGGAGCTGCAAGTGATAAGAAGGCAAGAGATATTGTTACAATGAAGATGACAGAGCTTACAACAACAACGGACTATTTTGTGATTTGCTCAGCAAATACAGCTACACAGGTTAGAGCAATTGCAGATAATATTGAAGATGTGCTTAACAAGGAAGGTATTGAATTTTTGCATAAGGAAGGCTATCGCACTGGTGAGTGGGTGCTTCTTGATTATGGCGATTGTGTTGCGCATATATTTACACAAGAAAGTCGGGAATTTTATAGTTTGGAACGTTTATGGGGCGATGCAGAGCTTACGCCTTATGAAGATTGACTGAGGTCATTATGGAACAAAACGAAGAAAAGAAGGAAATGAAATATGGTCCTAGTACCGTAGCGATATTAAAAGTAGCACGTCTTGGCGATATGGGAGCCTTTCTTGATGCGGAAACAGGCAGTACGTCGGATGATATTCTGTTGCATCATACGCAGCAGACAGCATCGGTGAAGGTGGGAGAGGCGGTTAAAGTCTTTCTTTATCGTGATCCGAAGGGTCGTCTTACGGCAAGTATGCGTGTGCCGCTTATGGAAGAAGGTCAGGTTGCTCGTATGAAGGTTATTAATACAAGCAAAGACGGAGCATTTCTCGAAGTGGGAGCAGAGCGAGGCATTTTCATGCCTTATGCGGGCATGCGCGGAAAGCTGCAGATCGGTGAAATGGTTTGGGCAAAGCTTTATACGGATAAATCAGGTCGCCTGGCCACGACGATGGTTGTTGAAGATGAGCTGCGTCGTGCATCAAAGCCGGCAGCAGCAACGCTGAAAATCGGGGACAAAGTACACGGC
>JBAYAD010000290.1:0-3581 GCA_041669965.1 Selenomonadaceae bacterium | reverse complement strand
GACTCGAAGTAAAGAATCTTACAGTTAAAATAACACATAAGGAAATATTAAAAAATATTAATATTTTCTTTGCCGAAGGAAAGCGCACTGCGATCATTGGGCCGAATGGCTCGGGAAAGTCGACGCTGCTGAAGGTTATTGCGGGACTTAATCCACGTCACACGGGAGATGTACTTCTCAATGGACAAAATCTTTATCGTTTTGGCAGGAAAAAGCTTGCGCAGAAGCTGGCCATTTTACCGCAGGGAAGTAAGACACCACTTGACCTTACAGTGGCAGAGCTTGTCGACTATGGGCGATTTCCCTATCGCAGCTGGCTGCATAGCACCTGCACAAAGGCGGATCATGAAGCCGTATGCTGGGCCATTGAGCAGACAAAACTCACACCGTTTAAAGATCGTCAGGTAGCAACTCTTTCAGGTGGGGAGCGGCAGCGGGCCTGGATTGCGATGGCACTTGCACAGCAGCCAGAGATACTTTTGTTGGATGAGCCGACGACATATCTTGATATTGCCCATCAGCTTGAAGTTATGCAGATTCTTACGGAGCTCAATCGTGTATATAAGATGACCGTCATTATGGTACTGCATGATCTCAACCATGCTCGGCAGTATGCGGATGAGATCGCTGTGATAAGAGACAGGAACATCTTTGCAAAAGGAGCACCATCAGAGGTACTCAGTGTATCAATGCTTGCTGAAGTTTTTGGTGTTCGGGCGGATGTTTTTACAAACCATAGCGGGATGTCGGTTTTATCACCCATTGCACTAGTAAAATAAATAATGCAGACTGTTGTAAGAAATGTTACATACAACAGTCTGCTTATTTGTTAGACTAATAGTGATTTTAAAAACAGGGGTGATTTTATGAAAAAATGGCTTATTGTATATTCATCTGCTACGGGAAATACAAAAGCGATTGCTGAAGCAATAAAGGAAGCATTACCTGCCGATACAGATATTTTTAATGTGCGTGAGGTGCCGGAGGATTTGTCTGCATATGGGGTCATAACTGTTGGCTACTGGCTTTCACGCGGCGGGCCGGATAAACTCATGCAGGAGTTTCTGCCACGCGTAAAGGAAAAGGTGGTTGTGCTTTTTGAGACACATGGGACAATACCAGGCAGCGAGCATGCTGTTACAGCATTTGCCAGAGCCGCATATCTTCTTGGCAAAGACTGTACAATTCTCGGAACTTTTGGCTGTCAGGGCAGGATTAATCCGATGCTTTTAGAAAAGCGCAGGCAGGGTCAGCAAAATGACCCGCATGCGAAGACAAAAGAAAATGCTGAACGCTGGGCGATGGCGGCAACTCATCCGGATCGTGCAGATGTTGATGCTGCTATGGATTTTGCCGGACTTATGCAGCGCAAAATCGTTATGCTGGAAAGTTTTGCAAAAAGACAAATAGAAAAAGCATAAGGTTTTGCAAAAGATTGCAGCAGGCAATATGCTCTAACGAGCGTATCCAGTATTGGATTATATAGAAAATATTTTGTGTATGTTATATACATAGCTGAGTTGATAAATTTAAGGAGGGGTTGTTTGAAATGGAAGAGGATAAATTTGAATGGCAGAAAAATCCGCATGTATCAATGGAGGTCATGACACCAATTGAGCAGCGTATTGCAGCGGAAAGGCCACAACTTAGTCAAGGCCTGGCAAAGCTTAGAGAACTTTTGGGTGAGAAAAAATTTATCAAATACATTTCGCCGCTGCATAATATCACTAAAAACAAATCAACACTTCTGCTCGTGGCAGCCAATGTATTACAGCGTTCCCATATCGAAAGGGAATGTATTCCGCAGATTAAAGAAGCCTTTGATGTAGTATACGTAAGAGTCGTTGGTTGATTTTTGGGCTCTATAATAAATGTTGTGGTTTTGAAAAATTTCAAGACTACAACATTTATTTTTTTGCATATAACCCAAAAATCGGAATGTCTTCGTATTGAAGTTTCGTATCCTTGTGGACGAATGGACAAACATTTGCCTGCACCTGAATATCTTTAAATCCTACAGTTTTTAAGAGGTGCAAATCCCATTCGGGTCTGGATTTTGAACTTACAAGCAGTTTGTCTTTTATGTTTGTGCACTCTGTTAGTAAAGTGGTGTTGATTCCGTTATGGACACAGGCTGGCTGCGTTGTTTTTACAAATCGGGTAGTTCCATAGTCTGAATCAAAATTTAAGAGCATACCATCTTTTTTTAGTACACGATGCCATTCGCGGTACGCTTTCTTTACATGAGGCAGAGTCCAGGTTAAATTCCGGCTGATAACAGCATCAAAAACAGTATCCTCAAAAGCGAGGAGTTCCGCATTCATATGGAAAAACACAGCTGTTGATTGAAAGGCATGTTCGTTTTCTTTTGCATGGGCAATCATTTTTTCAGAGGAATCGATTCCTATTGTTTTATGGCCGGCTTTTGCAAGTAATAAAGCAAAAAAACCTGTGCCCGTGCCAATATCAAGAATATGCAGTTCTTTTTTTTGTGGCAGCAGCTTAAGAATTAAATCCTGCCAAGCGGTTGCATTACAGGTAGTCAATTCTTGCAGCCGAACCTCATTAAAGTCATTACTTCGTTCGTTCCAATACGATTCAATACGATTTGCTACGTTCATAAAAAAAACCTCCCCTTAAAATAATCCTTTTCATTATAAGATTTAAAAAGAAATTTTATAAGCGGGGGGGAGGGATATTTTAACAAATTATATCCCCGGGGGAGGCTTGTAAGAAGAGGAGCATACTCGTTAAACTAAAATAAAGGATGTTTTGGAGATTTTTAAGAGAAAGGATTGTTTGATGCAGAAATATATTATAAAGAGATGTATTCAACTTATTCCGATTTTATTTGGGATTACTTTTTTATCTTTTTCAATGATGCATATAACCGCAGATGATGCTGTAGATATGTTATATGAGCAATCGGGAGCTGTTTCTGAAACGGTAAAGGCAGAAAAAAGAACGGAACTAGGATTGGATAAGCCATTTTTTGTTCAGTATGGGTCGTGGGTAACTGGGGTGCTGACGGGAAATATGGGGAGATCATTTATTTCAAATAAATTAGTTTTTGAAACATTTGTTGATAAACTTTCAGCTACTGCAGAACTAATGCTTGTGTCTTTGAGTATGACACTTTTAGTTGCAACACCATTAGGCGTGCTGGCGGCGGTAAAACAGAACACAGGAATAGATTATCTATTGCGACTTATAAGTTTTATTGGCAATTCACTGCCTAATTTTTTTGTGGCTTTATTATTGATCTATTTTTTTGCTCTAAAACTGAATTGGCTGCCAATCATGGGAAATCAATCGGATTGGCATACCGTGGTCTTGCCAGCAGCAACTCTTACGATTGCAATGGGCGCCAAGTATATGAGGCAAATTCGATCGGTAGTTTTAGAGGAGCTTGAAAAACCATATGTTGCAGGCGCCAGAGCCCGCGGAATTCCTGAAAGGACCATTTTGTTACGCAGTGTTATGAAAAGTGTGTGCATTACAGTTATTACATTAGCCGCCTTGTCCTGTGGATCTCTTCTCGGGGGTACGGCAATTGTAGAGTCGATTTTCATGTGGGATGG
>JBAYAD010000289.1:0-3584 GCA_041669965.1 Selenomonadaceae bacterium | reverse complement strand
CGGTGGAGATAGCCCGGGGATGAACGCGGCAACTCGTGCAGTTGTTCGGACAGCTCTTTATGAAGGTGTTGAGGTGTGGGGAATTAATAATGGTTATAAGGGGATGCTTGAAGATGATATGTATAAATTGTCTTCACGTAATGTTAGTGATATCATCCAGCGGGGTGGTACGTTCCTTGGAACCGCACGCAGCCCGGAATTCAAGACAGAAGAAGGCCGCAAGAAAGCGTTGTCAAATTTGAAAAAGCATGGTATCGAGGGGCTTGTCATCATAGGCGGAGATGGAAGCCTTACAGGTGGAGCGCTTCTTTCGAAGCTTGGTATGCCAATTGTTGGTTTGCCGGGAACCATTGATAACGATGTCTGGGGTACAGATTATACGATCGGAGCCGATACGGCAGCGAATACGATTGTTGATGCGATCAATAAGCTTCGCGATACAGCCTCGGCACATCGCCGAATTATCCTCATTGAAGTTATGGGGCGTAAATCCGGATGGCTTGCGATGATGTCTGGTATTGCCGGCGGGGCAGAATACGTTCTTGTGCCAGAAGTGAAATACAATATTGATACGATGTGTAAGGAACTCAGAGAATCTTATGATAAGGGCAAACGCTATAGTATTGTTGTCGTTGCTGAAGGGGCCGGATCTGCAATTGAGATTGGCAAGGTTGTTGGAGAAAAGACAGGTATTGATACCCGTGTATCCGTGCTGGGACATATTCAGCGTGGTGGTTCTCCGAGTGTGCAGGATCGCATGAAGGCGAGTATGCTTGGAGAAAAAGCGGCATTGGCGCTTATCTCAGGAATTTCCAATGTTGTTTTTGGCTTTGATGCAGGTAAAGTTGTAAGTATTGATCTTTCCGATGCAGTAAATAACCAAAAGACACTCGATCCAGAACTTGTTCGTTTGGCGCGTGTGCTCACATAGAAGAAAGCAGAATATAACAAAACGGTAGTACACATTGAAAAGAATTAATGTGTACTACCGTTTTTCGTTAAGCTTTGCTTGCGACATGGGGCTCGGACAACAAATGAATTTAAATTATTTCATCAGTGAACCATCAAAATGTAGTGTTGAAAAGTAATCTTCAAGCGTTTCAGCCCGTCGGATCAGCTCAATGGAGCCATTTTCGTGAAGCAAGAGTTCCGCACTGCGAAGCTTACCATTGTAGTTAAAACCCATTGCATGACCATGAGCACCAGCATCATGAATGATGACGCGATCGCCAATATTGATTTTAGGAAGCTTGCGATCAATTGCGAACTTGTCGTTGTTTTCGCAAAGCGATCCTGTTACATCGTAGACATGATCACATGATGCATTCTCCTTACCGCTAATTGTGATGTGATGATAAGCGCCATAGAGAGCCGGACGCATGAGGTTTGCCATACAGGAATCAAGACCGATATAGTCCTTGTATGTTTTCTTTTCATGCAGTGCGGTGGATACCAGCCAGCCATAAGGACCAGTAATAGAACGGCCAAGTTCCATCGCAAGTGCAAGGCCGTCAAGTCCGGCTGGTTTGATAATCGCTTCGTATAATTTACGGATGCCTTCACCAATGTATTCAAGGTCGACAGCAGATTCTTCCGGGCGATATGGGATGCCAACACCACCACCGAGATTAACAAATTCAAGACAAATACCAAGTCTGTTTTTGAGCTCAACTGCCAGATTAAACATAAGCTGGGCTGTATTGATGAAAGAATCTGCGTGAAGCTCATTGGAGATAACCATCGTATGCAATCCAAATCGTTTAATACCGCGATCTTTGGCAATTTTATAGGCTTCAAAAATCTGTTCGCGCGTAAGCCCGTATTTTGCTTCTTCTGGTTTACCAATAATATCATTGCCTTCAATAAATGAGCCCGGGTTGTAACGGAAAGAAAGGCACTTCGGTAAACCAGCATTTTTTTCGAGATAGTTAATATGAGAGATATCATCAAGATTGATTACGGTACCAAGAGCAATCGCTTTTTGGAATTCATCGGCGGGGGTGTCGTTAGAAGTGAGCATGATTTTTTCACCCTTGATGCCAGCGACATCAGAGAGAAGAAGTTCAGCAAGTGAACTGCAGTCGGCTCCGGCACCTTCTTCCTGTAGTATCTGCAGCAGTCGTGGGTTTGGTGCTGCTTTTACAGCATAGTATTCGCGAAAGTCCGGGGCCCAGGAAAAAGCCTTAAAAAGACGGCGGATATTCGTGCGAATGGCTTTTTCATCGTAGATATGGAAAGGAGTTGGATATTTTTTGATAACGTCTTCGAGTTGTTTTTGTGAGAGTGGAAATTTTTTTTCTATCATTGATTATTCCTCCAGTTACTTTACATACAATTAAAAATACAGGAAAATAAAAACGATTTGCGAAGAAAAAATCCAGGCAAATCGTTGCGAGTGCACAACTTAGGATAGCTCTCCATACGTCTGTATGACAATCTCATGCTTGTTCAGCCTGAGACCAATAATGACTTTTTACCATCAAACCACTATTTCGGCGATGTTCCCTTTACTCGCAGTTCCTAGCATGGAAGCTCCCTGCGGCGACTCCTGAACGATCGCGCCTCTACCTGTAAATATGTAAGTTTTTTGTATGTATAAATTATAACAATAGATCAAGATGTTGTCAATTGCAAATCATAATCAATACAAATTAAAATAATTGCTTGTTATAGGAGGGGTATAAGGACTGATATTAGAAAAAATACAAACTTGTTTTATGAAAATATATGAATCATAAGCCGATAGGTGTATAATTTTAATGAAATACAATTGTTGTGTTTGCTGTTTTTATAGGAATGATGATTGTCACAGCAACAAAACTTAGGATAGAAAAGTATGGTGCGCTTTTTTCTATTATATTATGTATGTACAGTAATATAAAAATTGTGACGCTTGCAAGTAAATGAATTTATTTGTCATTATGCGTGCAGTCCGTTTATTGAATGTGCTATAGTTAGTTTCACTATAGTTAGTTTCACTATAGTATGGTAGAATAGAATAATTACAGAGAAAAATACGGGGGTGAGATATATGTGGTGGAGGGCATGGGTATATGTAAAGATGTTTCGCAGGGATTTATTGATTATGCTGATTGCATTGAAGAATCCAGGGACGCCAAAGTATGTACGTAATCTGATGATTGCAGCACTTGTGTATCTCATTAGTCCGATTGATATCATACCAGATGCAATTCCTGTATTGGGATTCGTAGATGATGCAGTGATTGTTTCAATAGCAGTGTACGGACTTATGCGGCTTTTGCCTGATTATGTGCGGCAGGAGAGCGAAGAAAAAGCATATCGGCTGGGGCGGCAGATGCCATATCTGCTTATAGTGATATCCATTGTTGTGTTTGCCTGGATATTTCTTATGTTATATGGGCTTTATTCGCTTTTATTTAAATGACCAATGTACAGAAATTTGACGAGGTGTGCGTGAATTGAGATTATATATTGCTGAAAAACCGAGCATGGGGGCGGAAATTGCCAAGTGCCTTATGGGGCCGATTGCTCGGCATGACGGCTATTTGGAAACACAGGATGGTATTGTAACCTGGGGGTTTGGTCATATTCTGCGTCAGGCT
>JBAYAD010000288.1:0-3587 GCA_041669965.1 Selenomonadaceae bacterium | reverse complement strand
TCCTTTGTTTTAATGAGAAGATTCACTCGATATACACCACGAAAATTTGCAATCATTGCTGGTGCTGGACCAATAATCATATGACTGCTGTTCTTACTAAATTTTTTTTTGAAAGCAGCCACCAGTTCCAGTGCTTCATCAAAAGCATTTTCTTCTTTTTTATGTTGTACAACAAGCTTTATAAGCTGACTATACGGTGGATAAAAAAGTTGCTTGCGCATATGTAATTCCTCACGATAAAAACTCTCGTAATCTTGTCTTATTCCACAGAGAACTGCGTAGTGCTCCGGACTATAACTTTGCACAACAACTTTCCCACGAACCGTCCCCCTCCCTGCACGGCCAGCCGTTTGTGTAATCAGCATGAAGCAACGCTCGGCTGCTCGAAAGTCTGGCATATTTAAACTTGAATCCGCACTTATAATGCCCACTGCGGTTACGTTTGGTATATCATGCCCCTTCGCAACCATTTGTGTCCCTAACATTATATCGTACTTGCCTGCTTTAAAATCTTCAAGAATATGTGTATGGGCAAACTTTCCCGTAGTCGTATCACGATCCATTCGAATGACCCTCGCCGAAGGAACGAGTTCTTTCAACTCGTGTTCTAACTTTTCTGTTCCTGAACCAAAGTACTTAATATAACGACTTCCACATTCCGGGCAAACATCTGGTACTTCAGCACTAATGTCGCAATGATGACACATAAGCTTTCCACTTTTATGATAAACAAGCGGCATGTTGCATGCTTTACATTTTACAACATATCCACAGGAACGGCACATAATAAATGTCGAGAAACCTCGTCGATTCAACATAATAATAACCTGCTCTTTTTTTATTATTGTTTCTTCGATAAGCTTTTGAAGTGGCCGCGAAATGATTTTTCGATTTCCCATTTTCAATTCTTGTCGCATATCAACACAGTTAATCTGAGGCAATGCCATATCACCAATACGTTTTGGTAAGGACAAAAGCATATACTGATGTTGTTGTGCGCTAAAATATGTCTCAATCGACGGGGTTGCACTACCAAGAACTAAGACCGCATCATTAAGCTCCGCCATTTTTTTTGCAACATCACGAGCATGATAACGTGGTGATTCGTCTTGTTTATAGGATGAATCATGTTCTTCATCAAGAATGATAAGCCCAATATCATTCAACGGTGTGAAAAGTGCAGATCGAGCACCAATGACAATACCAATTTCGTTTTGCCGTATACGTAATATTGCATCGTTACGTTCATTAACAGATAAACGACTGTGCATAACAACAATATCGTGTGAAAAGTATGCTTTAAATGAGCTGACAAGCTGACCTGTAAGTGATATTTCTGGTACAAGCACAACTACCTGCCGTCCAATTTGGCGCACTTTTAATGCTGCTTCAATATACACCTGTGTTTTACCACTACCCGTAATACCATACAACAAAAAAACTTTTGAAAGCTTCTTTTCTACAGAATCCTTTATTGCTGTCAGCGCTTTTTGCTGTGGTCCTGTAAGTTCAACTACCTTTTTCGCTTCTTGACCAACATCACGATAACTGTCACGTAACACTCGTATAGATTTCAAACAAACGATTCCCGCAGTTTCCAATGCATGGATTGTAGCTAATGATATTTTTTGTTCCTTTAACAATTGCAATTTTTGCTTCGGCTGTTTTGCTAAGATCTCCAAAAGATGCTTTTGTGCTGGCTTTTTCGTAAAATCCATCAAAATGTTTTCATCTATCGTCACAATTAATTCTACATATTTTTCATAAGCACCATTTCCTTTTTTCTTTGCAGTGTAGTCCCTATAAATAAAATTGTATTGAAGAAGCTTTTCCAATATATTTTCGATATCCTCCAGCGGCATTGAAAATTTTTTTTTCAATGCCGCTTTATCGATTCCTGCCTCTTTCCTAATGATAGTATATACATCCGCATAGCGCTGTACCATGAGTAAAGTTTTATCAACAGGTTCAGGCGCTTTAGCAAGGTAGACCACCTTAATTTTGAGCCCGCTTTTCCCCGGCATAAAAAGACGCATCGTTTCAGCAAGTGAACATAAATAAAACGTTGCCATCCATTTTGCTATTTCTAAAGTTTTTGTTTGAAACCAGACCTCTTCATCGACTACATCAATAATGTTTTTAAGTTCCATATTTGTTTCCCGAATATTTTTTATAGCGACAATAAAACCTTCCACCTTACGATTACCAAACGGAACAACAACACGCCATCCTACTGTCAAAAAATTAAACATTTCGGGAACTTTATATGTATACGCTTTTGCTATATTTTTTACAGGTAAATTTGCAAAAACTTCTGCTATAATCACTAAATTCACACCAACTTTTCCCCATTGCTTTACTGCTCTTATTGTTTCTTGGATTTTTTCTGCATGATGCACCCAAACATCCATATAGTAATCATAACAGCCGCAGGAAAAAAGTAAAGTCCCTGATTACCAATAACGCCAATAATCATTACACCAATAATTTTATCATGTAGGATCATTGTTCCTGCAGTCCATGCTAATATACCGGCTCCAACGTAAACAAGCACTGGATATCGATTCATCCAGGAGCCAATAATCTGGCTGCCCCAAACAACAATAGGAATACTAATCATCAATCCGAGAAAAACAAGCACAAAATCACCATGTGCGGCTCCTGCGACAGCAAGGACATTATCTACGCCCATTGCTGCATCAGCAATAATGATCGTTTTCACCGCCCCACGGAAACTCATCAAAGGTGAAATTTTCATATTTTCATTTGCGGGCTTTAGTAATCCTGCTGCAATCGGAATAAGAATTAATCCACCAAGTGCCTGCAGATAAGGAACTGTAAGTAACCATGCTGCAAGGACTGTCATAATTATACGAATAACAATAGCCCCTATAGTTCCTATATAGATTGCCTTCTTACGAATATTTTCCGGTAAACTATGAGATGCCATTGCTATAACAACTGCATTATCTCCGGCAAGCACAATATCCAAAATAATAATTGACCCCAATGCTGTTAAAAACTGTACAGATAAAATATCCAATATTCTCACCTATCCTTTTCCATGTTTGCAAAAAAAAACTTTTAGTGTAATGATTTCCATCACACTAAAAGTCTCACCGTATCAAATGTTCTTCATTTAACGCTATTGCCAGCCACGATGGGCATGTATGTTGACAATAAACAAAATGGTTACTCCCCTTTAGTACTATATTATATATTATAACAAATATACAAAAAAGGGGCAAGTTAATCTATAAGATAAAGCTCCAAATCTTGTCGTCCAAACACAAGAGCCTCTTCATGCGTATCAAAAGCAACATCAATCCGATTACCCTTGATGCCCCAACCAACATCTTCTGCAATTGCCTCCCCATATCCAGGTATATATACTCTGCTGCCAAGTGCAATAAAAGAAGGATCTACAGCAATAATACCATGACGAACAAGTGTCCCGCTCGCTGTATAAGATGAATTACCCAAATCATGTGCACTATAAGCCGTAGCCGATACATAGATTACTTTTCCATCTGCCGGACAAGCCTGTTCACTATTGTTATGCTTTAATCGATCATACGTTTGAGATC
>JBAYAD010000287.1:0-3593 GCA_041669965.1 Selenomonadaceae bacterium | reverse complement strand
TATCGACGGTAAATCCGCATGTAAATGCGCAGTATGTGCAGGCAATGGCTTCAGATAAGACACATGTGGCTTTCTTTATCAGTCGTACGGGTGAGAATCGAAAGCTTATTGAGGTTGCAAAAATATTGCAGCAAAAGAATATAAAAATTATTTTGCTTACGGCGGTGAAAATATCAACCCTTGGGCAGATTGCAAATGAAGTGCTTTGCGTAGCGACGGAAAAAAAATTTAATGAACTGGGTACACTGGTTTTTCTTGCAGGGGCGAAATATATGATCGACATTTTGTTCAGCGTTCTTTTTGCGCGTCATTATGATATGACAATGGTACGTAATATGTCTTTTGAAAAACTTTTCCGTGTATAAAAATTGTAATAATTTGTACAAATGATTCATGATTTCATCAGAATCATCAGAATATAGTGAAACGATTATCCGAAAGCCGTTCAGCTTATTGAACGGTTTTTTTTCATGTGATATATTGTAAACATCTTATAAGAAAACAATATACGCGTAGAAAACTAGGAATGGTATTTATGAAACAAAATGGCATGCCAAAAACTTTTTTATGGGGTGCAGCTTCAGCAGCTTATCAGATTGAAGGTGCTTTTGAGGCAGATGGCAAAGGGCACAGTACGTGGGATGATTTTGTCCGTCAGCCGGGCAAAACGTTCAAGGGAACAAATGGAAATGTAGCCGTTGACTATTATCATCGGTATAAGGAAGATATTGCACTTATGGCTGAGGCGGGACTTAAAGCATATCGCTTTTCGATTGCTTGGACACGAATTTTTCCCCAAGGATCTGGTGAACCCAATGAAAAAGGTTTAGATTTTTATGAAAAGATTATTGATGAATGTCTGAAATATGGAATAGAGCCGATGGTTACGCTTTATCATTGGGATTTACCGGCGACATTAGAAGCAAGGTATGGAGGATGGGAAGATCGACAGAGTATTGAAGACTACCTGTGCTATGCAATATGCTTGTTTAAACGCTTTAAGGAAAAGGTGAAGTACTGGATTACTTTTAATGAGCAAAATGTATTTACTTCATTTGGCTGGTTGCTGGGAGAGCATCCACCGGGCAAAACTGGTGATCAAAAAATGTTTTATCAGGTCAATCATCATGTAAATATTGCGCATGCCAAAGCTGTACTTGCTTTTAAGAAAATAATTCCCAATGGCAAGATTGGTGCAAGCTTTGCCTATTCGCCGAGTTATGCATTTGATTGTAATCCGAAGAATGCCATGGCGAAGCTAAACTATGATGAAATGAAAAACTTCTGGTGGATGGATATCTATGCTTATGGGCGATATCCAAAGAGCATGTGGATCTATCTTGATAAAAAAGGACTTTTACCAAAGGTGGAAATAGGAGATAAAGCACTGCTGCATGATGCAGCAGCAGCAATTGATTTTATGGGTGTTAATTATTATCAGACGGCTGTCTGCGAATATAATCCGGTTAAGGGCGGCATCGGGTCTTATGGTAATACAAACACAACAGGGAAGAAAGGTGGAGAAGAGGTTACCGGAATTCCGGGATTATTTAAGAACCGGGTGAATCCATATCTGCCGACGACAGACTGGGACTGGGTCATTGACCCGAGCGGCCTTCGTTATGCTTGTCGTGAAATCACGAGTCGTTATGATTTGCCAATTGTTATCTCGGAAAATGGCATGGGGCTTTTTGACAAGCTGGAAAATGGTAAAATACACGATGAAAAGCGTATTGCCTATTTGAGCAGCCATATAAAAGAGCTCAAGGAAGCTATTGATGAAGGCTGTAATGTTATTTCTTACTGTGTTTGGTCCTTTACAGATCTTTTGAGCTGGCTTAACGGTTATCAAAAACGCTATGGTCTTGTCTATGTGGATCGTGGTGAATCAGATCACAGCACTTTGGACCGTTATAAAAAGGATAGTTTTTATTGGTATAAGAACGTTATTGCTTCCAATGGAAACGATTTATAAAATCGTATGACGAAAAGGGGAGAAAATCAAAAATGAGTAAGCAGGAGTTATTTGATAAGTTTTTGGAATACATGGTTCGGTTTGCCAGTATTAAAGCAATTGTAGCACTGAAAGATGGGTTTATTCTCACGTTGCCGCTGACGCTTGTTGGTTCACTGTTCCTGCTCGTTGCATGTTTCCCAATAGCGGGCTGGGGTGAGTTTATGGCAGGTATCTTTGGTGCAGGCTGGACAGCACCGCTGTTCCAGGTATCAAGTGCAACCTTCAATATTTTGGCAATTCTGTCTGTTCTGGGTATTACATATAAATATTGCGAGGCTGAAGAATGTGATGCAATAACAGCATCTATGCTGGCACTGGCAGCATTTTTGACACTGACGCGCGGTTCCGTTATTACAAAGGCCGGTGAAGTTGTCGGTGGTGTTATTCCAGGTCAGTGGGTTGGTGGAAATGGTGTTATTACAGCAATCATAGTAAGTCTTTTTACTTCGTGGATTTTTTGTTATTGCGAAAAGCATAAGATTGGTTTTAAAATGCCGGAAGGCGTTCCACAAGGCGTTGCTAAAGCTTTTGCTGCGCTTGTTCCAGGGTTTTTCATTCTTGCCGGAGCATGTATCATCTATGCTGTATGCATGCTTATGACGATGAAGACAGTTCCTGAATTGATATTTGCAGTTTTACAGATACCACTTCAAAATGTTACAGATACACTTATTGGTGGCATTATCATTGCGGGACTTCAGAGTGTGCTTTTCTGGGCAGGCATCCATGGGCCAAACATTGTCGGTGGTGTCATGAATCCAATTCTTATGGCAAATTCTCTTGACAATCAAGCACTTCTTGATGCGGGTCAACAGCTCATTGGTAATCCGCAGGCGAAGCTTATCACGATTCAGGTAACAGATATTTTCATTAAAGGTGGTGGCTGTGGACTTACAATGGGCTTCCTTATTGCAGCTTTCATCGCAGCAAAGTCCGCGCAGATGAAGTCGATATCCAAGCTTGCTTTTATTCCGGGGCTTTTCAATATTAATGAACCAATTATTTTTGGTCTGCCAATTGTGTTCAATCCATACTTTATTATTCCGTTCATTGGTGTACCAGTCGTTGCGATTATTATTACGTATCTTGCACTTGCCACTGGGTTTATGACACCATTTGCTGCTGTGCAGGTTCCGTGGACGACACCACCAATCATTGCGGGTTTTCTGGTTGGTGGCTGGCAGGGTGCGCTTGTACAGCTTGCTACGATTATTATGTCTGCCATTGTATATTTCCCGTTTATGAAGGTACAGGACAACATTTATTATAAAGAAGAAAAAAGTACTGATGTCAATAAATAGGAGCAAGAAAAGGTATTCATATAATAAAACAAATTGTCTGAAATTTAACAACTGAACAAAAACAGTGAACTATAAATATCTTAAAAATATATTAAAGGGGTTGGACTTATATGAAAAAGGCATTGAGCACAATGGTTGCATTTGCTTTGGCAGCAGGAATTTCCGGAACAGTAATGGCAGCGGATTCTGCAGGAAGCTTTTCTGATATACCCAAAGATCACTGGAGCTATGCGGCAGTTGATCAGCTGGTAAAAGATGGTATTATTGAAGGATAT
>JBAYAD010000286.1:0-3618 GCA_041669965.1 Selenomonadaceae bacterium | reverse complement strand
TTGGGCAAATTCTGACGAAATTGCACATTTGCCGACAAAATCTCATCTAAAAGTTTCATTAAAACACGTCCTCTCTATTGCAATCTCTCCCGGCAGAAAGTTTTCTGCTGTACGTTCCACCGCCGATATGTGTGCGAAATATAAAAACATGAACGTCTATTTTACTTGCTTGTTTGATAAAACATTAACTGCCTTCATTATAACATAAAAAGGTTTTAGGGAAAATCATTGCTACAGTATGAAAAAATGCTTTTTATATCTAAGGGGCTGTCGCATGAAGTGCTTTTTTACTTCTGCGCCAGCCCCTTTTCTTATTTTGCTACTGCATAGCCAAAAGATAAGACCGCTATAGCTTTCCATATGTTTTTTTGTGTTTTTAGTTTACTTTGTTGTTTTTCCTGTTCTTTCTCGTATTTCTTGAATGATTCGCTGGCACTCTGTAATTCGTTGTTCGCTATCTGCAAGGACTGCTGCGCTGCTGCTGTTTGCTGTTTGAGCGTCGCTAACTGCGTTTGCAATGTTTGTATTTGATTCTCTGATTCGGTCAGCTGTTGATTGAGCGTCTCGATTTGATCGGTCAAGGCTGTTGACTGTTCGCTGGCTGTCGTCAAGTCCTGATTGGACTGATTCAAGAGATTTTTTAGCTGATTGTTGTTCTGTTGCAACGCTGTTAAGTTGTCCTGTAACGTCGTCAGCTGTTCTTCCGTCACTGTGTATGTCGCGGAACAGAAACCAACCGATGGCAACAATAATAGCGGCAATAACAATATAGCCGCAGACACGCAAATAAGTTTTAGAAAGATAGAAAAAATTCTAAGATGAAAAAGTCAGGAAAACTTATTCTTGATGAACACGACTTGAAAGTCACATGTGAAAATACATTTTATGACCTTATTGCCGATTTTATTAGGTAAATAAAACTTTATTATATAATGGCAAAAATAATTTTGCCTATAAAAGCACGTGCTTTACACGTATACAATACGTGTGATATAATGTATACATAAAAAGGGACCGACACATGCCACGCAAAGTCAGAGATATGCTGAAAATCATTAAAAATCCGGTATTCTGAAAGCAAAGTCAGCCCACACAGACAGTTCAATCATCCATACAAACCGGGAAGAATTACCATATCCGACAATAGAGAAAGTGCTGATATTCCACTTCAAATTGAAAAATCCATATTAAAACAGGCAGGTTTTTTATGATCTGCCTATAAGGAGGATTATATATGTATAAAAAATATCAAGATAGCTACGTTTTCCCTGCTTCTATTGAAAAAACAGACACAACCTATAGTGTACACTTCCAAGACCTGCCCGGCTGTGTTGCAATCGGCGATACCATGGATGAGGTTATTAAACTTGCTAAAGAAAGCCTTGCCCTTCATCTCTGGGGTATGGAAAGCGATAATGGAGATATTCCACCTGCATCCTCTGTTGAATCTATTGAGCTTGCACCAAATGAAACTCTTTGCCTCCTGGATGTGAATATGTTTGATATCCGTTCTAAAATGGATAACCGCGCGGTAAAAAAGACACTTACTATTCCTTGGTCGCTTAATGAAATGGCAGAAAAAAGAAAAATCAACTTTTCACAGGTTTTACAGTCCGCTCTTCGTGAGCGTATTGGTGGCAGTGATCTAATTCGTTATTCCACAAAAGCAAATCGTAAAGCCTAGTTGATTAGTTGTTTTTTTGCAAAACAAAAAAGCCGCTCCTGCGATAACAAGAACGGTAAAAATAATATATAGTTATCATATGGGGGTTTATATGGATATCATAAACAGATACAAAAAAACCATTGATATTATTCGCATACAAGAATTATGTTCTGCCGATGCATTGCGTTGGACACATCATATTTTAGCTAGAATTTTACAACGTAATATCAGTACAAGCGACATTGCTGCTGCATTAATGACGGGTGAAATTATTGAAAAATATCCCGATGACTACCCGCACCCTAGTTGTTTGATTTTAGGACTATCAATAAATCAAGAATATTTACATGTTGTATGCGGTCTCACTGATTCTGAACTTTGGTTAATTACGGCATACTATCCTAATCCCAGTGAATGGGAAACTGATTTGAAAACAAGAAAGGGGCATGACTTATGAATTGCTTTATGTGCAAAGGTCATTTAGAAAACAAGGACACAACTTTTATGGTTGATTTGGGAAATTGCATTGTAATTATTAAGAACGTTCCTTCACAAGTATGTTCACAATGCGGCGAAATTTCTTATAGTAACACAGTCACTAAACAGATTGAAAAGTTGGTCAATATGTTGCGGTCTTCACTTACCGAAATCGCAGTAATCAATTATCCCACAACAGACGTAGCTTAAAAAAGCCGCTCCTGCACTAACAGGAATGACTCCACCCAAAGACTATGTGATATGATTTTTAACACACGTATTATATCACAATCAGTCTTTTGATTTTGATGAAAGAATTGATTTTTTATAATCGTTATACTAACTATATACATGAAAAAAGCGCGGAAAACATCCGCGCAATTCTCAAGGCGTTTATTAACAAAATCGTAATGAACCTAGATACAATAACGATCCAGTACAAATTGGACTTTCATTGGTGCGATTGGGGGGAGTCGAACCCTCGACTTTTTGCTTAGGAGGCAAACGCTCTATCCGTCTGAGCTACAACCGCGTATGTATAGTTTATCAGCTATCGCTATATTATAACAATTATCCCTGCTCTTGGCAAATATTTGTTATTTAAACTAAACAGGTAAAAATTTCGCAAAGAATTTACATTAACTATATTTCATACTTTTATATACACCTAAGCGGAAAAGACAGAAACTGCAAAATAAAAAAACGCTAAAGGAAAATCTCTAATTATGACGAAGTATTTAATATGGACGAAAATAATGATAAATCAGATAATATATATATTTTTTTACCGGAAGGATCTGTTTGTATGAAAAACAATAAAAAAATGCCAGTTGTTTTTATTGGTCATGGCTCACCTATGAATGCCATTGAAGACAACCTTTTTACAAGAGGCTGGGAAATCGTTAGTGAAAATATGCCTCGACCTACAGCAATTCTTGCAATATCTGCACATTGGTATACAGCCGGAACAAGAATTACAGATGCTAAACAACCTAAAATGGTTTATGACATGAATGGTTTTCCCCAAGATCTTTACCAGATAACGTATCCGGCTATAGGAGCCCCTGCGCTGGCAAAAACAACAAAAGACCTTATAGCAAGAGAAGTTCAAATCGACAATAGTTGGGGCTATGACCACGGAACCTGGTCTGTTTTATGTCATATGTATCCGAAAGCAAGTATCCCAGTATATCAGCTTAGTGTAGATAAAAACGCAGATGCAGCCGAGCATTATAAAATCGGACAAAACATCAAATCATTACGTTCACAGGGCGTCTTAATTCTTGCCAGTGGAAATGTAGTGCATAACCTAACAGAAATAAACTGGCATAAATCAGACGGTTATTCATGGGCAAATGATTTTGACAGGCAAATCAAAGCCAGTATTTTGAAACGAGACTTTGATAAAGTAATTCATCACCCAGATCCCGAAAAATCTTTTTATACACCGGAGCATTTTTATCCATTGCTTTATA
>JBAYAD010000285.1:0-3625 GCA_041669965.1 Selenomonadaceae bacterium | reverse complement strand
GGCAATTCCTTTTATTGGACGTCAGGTGGAAACGTCATTGCGTGAAGTGCCAGAAGGAATTGTTGAGGCAGCACTTTCAATGGGAGCGACACCACTGCAGATTATTTGCCGGGTGCTGCTGCCGGAAGCTATACCGGGTATTATTTCCCAGCTTACGACGGTCATTATTGGGCTTGTTGGTGCATCGGCAATGGCTGGTGCAATTGGCGGTGGTGGTCTGGGGGATCTTGCCATTCGCTATGGCTATCAGCGCTTTCGTCCAGAGGTTATGCTGGCAACCGTTATTGTGCTTATTATACTTGTGCAGGTCGTGCAGTTTGCAGGGAATCAATTGGCAAAGAAGCTCAATAAGAAATAGAGGTTTACACCATTTTGTTGTTAAAATAGAATAAAAGTCATAGGGAGGAAATTATTTATGAAAAGAATTGCACTGATTATGATGTCATTATTTATTGCGGCGATGGTTTTTGCTGGCTGTGGCAGTGATGCGCAGCAGGGCACGTCAAAGAATAAGGTATTGAAGGTCGGCGCTACAGCTGTACCCCATGCAGAAATACTGGAGGTTGTGAAGCCGATTTTGGCAAAAGAAGGTATTGATTTGCAGATTGTTGAGTTTAGCGATTATGTACAGCCGAATCTTGCTGTCAACGATAAAGAGCTTGACGCAAACTTTTTTCAGCATGAACCGTATTTAGAAAACTTTATAGCGGAGCATAAAGATGTAAAGCTTGTAAGTGCAGGTGGGATTCATATTGAACCAATGGGTGTGTACTCAAAAAAGGTAAAGGATCTTAAAGATCTTAAAGATCTTAAAGATGGTGCGGCCGTTGCTATTCCAAATGATCCGACAAATGGCGGTCGTTCACTTCTTCTTTTGGAAAAAGCAGGTTTACTGAAGCTAAGAGATGGTGTCGGAGTAAAGTCAACTGTTCAGGATATTATAGATAATCCAAAGAATCTGCAGTTTAAGGAAGTTGAAGCGGCGCAGGTTCCCCGTGCTCTTGACGATGTCGATGCAGCAGTTATCAATACGAATTATGCAATGCAGGCCAATCTTGTGCCAACTCGTGATGCGCTTGTCATGGAAGATAGTTCCTCTCCTTATGTTAATATTGTAGCGGTTCGTGCCGGAGATGAAAATCGTCCTGAAATCAAAGCACTTATTAAGGCCATGCAGTCTCCTGAGGTAAAGGAATTTATTAATGAAAAATATAAGGGAGCTGTTGTAGCAGCTTTTTGATAAGAAGCTGAAAAAGAGTCTGCCACATTCATTTGCGGCAGGCTTTTTTGTGTATATTCAAAAATTTTTTTGTAACACTATTGCTAAAATTTTAATTTAGTAATACAATACTAATGAAAAAATAAATATAGGTAATTCTGTATACATGGAATGGGAGAGTGTTATGAAGAAATTTAAATTAACAAATGAAGAAATGAATGTTTTGGCAGACAGATATCAGACACCGCTGCTTACAGTGTCAACGGAAAAGATTGAGGAAAACTATGGGTTTCTCAGAAAATATCTGCCGCGTGCGAAGGTTTTTTATGCAATGAAATCTAATCCGGTCCAGCCTATTTTGGAGAAGATGGCAAACCTGGGGGCAAGCTTCGATGTTGCTTCTGAGGGCGAGATCAGACGGCTGTCTGAGCTGGGAATAGCTGGGGAACGCATGATTTATGCGAATCCGGTCAAGACAATACGGGGCTTGCAGGCTGCAGCGGAATTCGGTGTGAATAAATTTACCTTTGACAGTGAGAGTGAAATCTATAAAATGGCAGCGCATGTGCCGGGCAGCAAGGTTTTGCTGCGTGTGCGTATTGATAATGCAGATGCTATTGTTGATTTAAATACAAAATTTGGTGTAGCGGCGGAGGATGTTCTTCGTCTTTTGACGATTGCGCGTGAACAGGGGCTTGATGTCGCGGGTCTTTGCTTCCACGTGGGAAGTCAGTCACTTTCGACAAAGCCATATGAATCTGCATTGGAGCTTTGCCGCAGACTTTTTGATGAAGCTTTGGCTGCAGGTTTTGCTATGAGCATTCTTGATATTGGAGGAGGACTCCCGGTGCCAACAGGGAAGCGTCACTTTAATTTAAAGGACATGGCGGTTACAATCAATCGTCAGCTGGAACGGCTTTTTCCGGATACAGAAATATGGGCAGAACCGGGCCGTTATATTTGCGGTACGGCGATGAATCTTATTGCTGCAGTCATTAGTACGCAGGTACGTGGCGGACGACCATGGTATGTGCTTGATGACGGTGTCTACGGGACTTTTTCCGGTGTGATTTTCGATCATTGGGATTATGAGATTGAAACGTATAAGACTGGCAGCCGTAGTTTATCCACTTTTGCTGGTCCAAGCTGTGATTCTATTGACATTATTTGCCGGGAACGGGCTGTGGCAGAGCTGGCAATTGGTGATCGTGTTCTTGTGCCGGATTGTGGTGCTTATACATCGGCTTCGGCAACGACTTTTAATGGTTTTGGTCTGACGCCAATTGTTGTGTGGGAGGAAATTCGCAGTAGTATGCCGAAGTTAATTATAGAAGCTGTAAGTTAAAATGAGAAAAAGGTGATTATGATTAAATATCTTGGCAGTATTTCAAATATCTTTGTTATCGTTCTTGTTATTGGTGCAGTTTTTGTGAAAATGAAGCAAGATGGCGGCGAGGCGATTTTTCGGGGGACGGATCTTTATATTCTTGCGGGTGCGTTGCTGGCCCTTGTTGTTTTGCGCATTTTTTCGAAGAAGCGCAAACAATAAAAATATGGCATATTAAATTGTGGATAACCTTCTAAAAGTGAGGTTATCCATTTTTGTTCATAAAATGGAAAGTTGTATGGATGATTAAAAAAGAAAAAATTCTTTGCTTTGTATGCTTAGGCAGGTTAAAATGAGAAAGAGAGATTTTAAGAAACGGGGGTACTTTTGTGAAAAATGCTGAAAACGGTGATAAAACCTTAGATTATATTTTAAAGAATACTGTACAAACGATTGAAAACAGTAAATCACAGATTTTTGATATTTATGAATCCGCACGAGCGGAAGTTGATGGCAATAAAGAAAATCTGACAAAGATAAAACAAGAGACAGAGAAAATCATCCGGGTTGTTGATGAATTGGAAAAGATCGAGCAGCAGGAAAAGAGAAAACTCGTATTAGTCAGCGGAAACTTTACAAACTATTCTGAGGAACGCATCAAGGCAACGTATGAGTCCGTAAAGAATATACAGGTAAAGCTTGGTATTGCGAGAGAAAAAGAACATCAGCTGCGTACGCAGCGTAATAAAATTGAACTACAGATGAAGAATCTGAAGGGAACACTAGGAAAAGCTGAACGACTAGCTATGCGTATAAGCTCTGTACTGGGGTATCTGAGCTCACATATCAGCGACGTGGTTGCGCAGATGCAGAATGCTTCGAAAAGCAAGTTTATTGGTGCACAGATTATAAAAGCACAGGAAGATGAACGATTGCGTGTGTCAAGGGAAATTCATGATGGTCCGGCGCAGGGGATGGCGCAGCTAATCTATCAGGCAACGATTTGTGAGCGTATGATTGATATTAATAAGGAAGAAGCAAAATGGAATCTGCAGCAGCTGCGTCATCAGATACGAGGC
>JBAYAD010000284.1:0-3637 GCA_041669965.1 Selenomonadaceae bacterium | reverse complement strand
TAGCTTCAGCAACATGCTGTAGAGGTAATACCTTATCTGCAATACCAAGATCAACAACTGCTTTTGGCATACCATAGACTACGGCAGTAGATTCATCCTCAGCAATAATATACCCACCTGCTGCCTTTATTTTCTTCATCCCCTGAGAGCCATCAGCACCCATTCCTGTTAATATAACAGAAACAACTTCTTTGCCAAACGGCGCCACTGAATCAAACAATACATCAACGGCTGGTCTGTGACTCGCCAAAGGCGGATCTTGATTCAATAAAATAATCTTAGACATTCCTTTTTTCTGTACTACCATATGATAATTCCCTGGAGCAATATATACATGCCCTGCTTCGATGATCTCCTGATTTTCTGCTTCCTTGACTGCGATTTGTGATATTGTATCAAGACGCTCAGCTAGTGATTTTGTAAACCCCGGTGGCATATGCTGCACAATAACCACACCACAAGGCATATTTTTCGGTAATTTGGTAATCACATTCTGTAACGCTCGTGGTCCACCTGTAGAAGTTCCAATAGCAACCAGCTTATCCGCGCCTCTCTCAAAAAATACTGCAGCTGGAGCAGCAGGTACGGTTGCTGCCATCTTTTTTTGTATTTGCATCATTGGCTTTATCATTGTACCTGGATTATCCACAGGATACGGCCTTACGATTTTTTCCGTATTTTCCCTCTCAACAGCCGACACTTCCCGCTTCTTCAATAACATTCTATTTTTAGATTCAATACCCATATTTAGATTAACCTTTGCAGCAGCTCTGCACTTTTCCAGGATTTCCTCCTCAATCGTATCAATTCTTGAAATTGCTCCATTCGTTTTACTAATAAAATCAACAGCTCCTAGTCCTAATGCCATTACCGTAGCATCAGCACCCTCTTTTGTCAAGCTGCTGAACATAATCACCGGCAATGGGCATTCCTCCATAATAACCTTCAGTGCTAGCAAGCCATCCATAATCGGCATATTAATATCCATTGTAAGCAAATCGGGTTTATGCTTCAAAACCTTATCAATAGCATCCTTCCCATTAATTGCTACGCCTACTACATTAAAATCAGATTGTCTCGTAAATAAGTCTGACAACACTTTCCTCATAAATGCGGAATCATCTGCAATCAAAATGTTAATCATATACCCACCTCATTTACATTTCTATTCCCTTAGCTATACTCTTTCGCTGAAGCTCAAAAATATAGTTAACAAATTTATTTTGTATTGGCCGCGGCAAATCAAGAAAACGCACACCAATATGAAATATCTTTTTCTCATTTATTTCAATAGAGCGAACAACTTCACCAAATACATGAATCATCCCAACATCCGGCAAATTCTCTATTTCTACAACTATTCTAGTTCCAATTGTAATCCTTTTATTACAAATAAAGCAAAGACCACTCCCACTGATGTTCACGGTTCTGGTCGAATATACTGGCAACAGTCCCCCGCTATCATCCGTAATCTGTATCATAATTGGAATTGATGTTTGTACGCGAACAAACTCTCTGTTCTGATATCTCTCTGCCAGTTCTGGTATCGTAACAATCCACATTGGAATTGGTTTTGCCAGTTTATCAATATATGCCGAAAAGAATCGATATACACACTGGTCAGCAATAAGGCGTACATATAACTTATCTCCAACCCGTGGGATGATTGGACGCCGCTTCGAATCCATTGGCATTGCCATCATCATCTTTTCATTCTGCAAATCTTCGATCCGACTCGTATACATTTCATGATCACTGAACAAAGAAACCTCAACTCGCTGCCCAACTTGTAAAAGCCCCTTTGCCTTAATGATATCTCCCTGACTCATAGGCCGTTCCTCCATGTTTTAATGTGAAAAATCGATAAACTTCTGTAAAAACCCTCGCCAGCCTTTTTTCACTCTTACCTTTTTGCCATATAACAAACTGTTCGCTATAGCACGAATGCATTTCGCTGAAACTGTATTGGGATAAGATACAAGAAGCGGGATTTGTTGCTTTACTGCATTCATCATATTCCTGTCTTCATAAATATATCCCAAAAAATCAATCGTCATCTGTAAAAACTTATCCGATGTCCTTTTAAGTTTACTGACAACCTCCTGGCTTTCTGACTCATCATAAACACGGTTGACAATAAGCTTCATGTTTTTCTGTACTGCATAGTGGCTATAGGCCTTCATTACTGCGTAAGCATCTGTAAGTGCAGTAGGTTCAGGAGTTGTCAGCAAAACGACTTCATCTGCTGCAACAATGAAATCCAACACATTTTTCCCAAGACCAGCACCGGTATCAACCAAAATAATATCTGCCAATTTTTCACATTCATACAACTTTTGCATAAGTCTTTCGCGCTCAGTTATCGAAAAATCAGCTATATGTTCCATACCAGATCCACCTGAAATATAATTTACACCATAGGGTCCCTGCAACATAACATCCTCAAGCAAAATATCTTCCTGTAAAAGATTCATAAGGCTATATTTTGAAGCAGTTCCTAGTATAACATCCACATTACCCATTCCCAAATCGGCATCAATTATAAGTACTCTTTTCCCTGCCATCCCCATTGCAATAGCGAGATTAACGGTAAGATTTGTCTTGCCCACACCACCCTTGCCACTTGTAACTGCAATAATGCGTGTCATACTCTCCATTGGTTCTAACCCATAATTTATTTCATACGGTGCCATGTCATTTGACACATTTCTGCTTTCAACTAAACTTCGGAGCCTCGCCGCCTGATCATCCATAAAATTACCTCAACAAAAGATCAGCCAGTTTATGTGTTTCTGCTGGAAAAATATCATCCGGTACACTCTGACCATCTGTAAGATAAGACAGCACGGTTGAGTGCCCAAAAAGAAGATTCACAATAAGTCCAAGACTACTTGTTTCATCAATTTTTGTAAACAAAATTCGATTGGGCTCACACACTGCAAAATTACGAAGGATATCCTTCGCATCTCGATATTTTGTTGTTGCACTCATTACTAAATGCTTCTCTACCTCTGGCTCTACCAAAAGCAACTCTTTCAGTTCCTGTATCTGGTAATCATTATGCTGGCTCCGACCAGCCGTATCAATAAGAATAAGTCGCTTATCACGATGCTTATCAATCGCCTGCTTAAGCTCCCCGGGTGAATAAACAATCTCGATAGGAAGCCCAATAATATCAGAATATGTTTTCAACTGTTCTACAGCTGATATACGATACGTATCTGCAGTTATAAGAGCTGCACTTACACCTTGTTCCAAAACGAACTTTGCTGCAATTTTTGCCAATGTCGTTGTTTTACCAACACCTGTGGTTCCAATAAGTGCAACTATTTTTGTCTTGTCCGGCTCAAGTTTGATTCCTGCAGAAAGATCAACTGCATTCTCCAAATAAGAAACCAATGCCTCTTTCACCGCTGGAGATTTTTTATCAGAAAGAATAATATCCGGTTGTGTCTGCCTGATGATATCCTGAATAACCTGTGTATCAACTTCCTGCTGCACCAATGCTTCCTGCAACGAAGTATATTCTGTTTTTTCAGCATCCTTTGTCATGACCTTTGCCAGCATAATCTTCATTTGATCCAATTCATGCTGTAATTTTAAAATTTCCCCCTTTTGTGAACCCTGCTGCTCTTTA
>JBAYAD010000283.1:0-3642 GCA_041669965.1 Selenomonadaceae bacterium | reverse complement strand
TATTAAGTAATGTCTAATAATGTGTTATAATATAGGGAACAGGAGGTGTTCCTTATGCATTTAAGCATCATTGAATCGAAAAATGCTAAATCCCTTTACGTCATTCGTTCTACTTATAAAAACGGTCGAAATTCTTCCGAACGTGTCGAAAAACTGGGATCATATGCTGAATTATTAGAAAAACTAAACGGTCAAGATCCCATCGTTTGGGCAAAATCTTACATTGCTAAACTAAATGAAAAAGAAAAAGCCGGAAAACGTGATGTCACTATTACGTTTTCACCCGCAAAGCACATCGAGAAAAATACACAGGTTCTTTTTAACGGCGGATATCTCTTCCTACAATATATTTACTACGCTTTAGGCTTGGATTTTATCTCTAAAAAAATTTCAAAAAAGCATAAATTTACCTTTGATCTTAATTCTATTCTTTCCAATTTGTTGTATGCCAGAATTCTTTTTCCTGGATCAAAGCTTGAGACCGCCCAGCTCGTCAAGAAGTTCCTTGAGCCCCCATCTTTTGACCTACAACATGTCTACAGAGCTCTTGGCATCATCGCAACCGAAAGCGATCTGATTCAATCTGAGCTCTATAAAAACAGTCTCCTCATGACTGAGAGAAATACTCATATCCTTTACTACGACTGTACAAATTACTTTTTTGAGATTGAGCAGGAATCCGGCTTAAGACAGTATGGCATGTCGAAGGAGCATCGTCCGAATCCTATTGTACAGATGGGTCTCTTTATGGATGGCGACGGTATACCTCTCGCTTTCAATATTTCTAAAGGCAACACGAATGAGCAAATTACCTTGACTCCTTTAGAGCAGAAACTGCTTAAGGATTTTGAACTGTCAAAGCTTATTGTGTGCACCGACGCAGGGCTTGCTTCTATGGCAAATCGAAAATTCAATGACAAAAAGAAGCGGGCATTCATTACAACCCAATCCATAAAAAAACTTAAAAAACCATTACAGGAATGGGCACTTTCTAAAACAGGATGGCACAAACCCGGAGCAGAAGGCACTTTTGACATCAGTATACTAGATACAGATGAAGCTATGGCTGAAGCTTATAAAAATACGATCTTTTACAAAGAACGTTGGATCAGCGAAAACGAATTAGAACAAAGGCTGCTTGTCACCTATTCCTTGAAGTACAAGAATTATCAACGAGAAATACGGCATGACCAGATTGACCGTGCCACGAAGCTTGTACAGAAAAATCCAAAAAAAATCGGTAAGTTTAATCAAAATGACTACAAACGCTTCGTTACGAAAAAAAGTATTACGCCAGATGGTGAGATTGCTAGTAAAAACTTATATAATATTGATTTTGATCGTATCGTAAAGGAGGAAATGTTCGATGGCTATTATGGAATATGCACAAATCTTGAAGATGATGCACAGTCCATCATAAACATCAACCATCAGCGTTGGGAGATTGAAGAAAGTTTTCGCATCATGAAAACCGAATTCAGAGCAAGACCAGTCTACCTAAGTCGGGATGATCGAATTTTTGCTCATTTCACAACATGTTTTTTGGCACTTACCCTTTATCGATTTTTAGAGAAGACACTTGAGAACAGATTTACTTGCCATAAAATCATACAAGGATTACGAGATCTGAATTTTTATAAATTAAAAAATGAAGGCTATATTCCAGCTTATGTTAGTAATGATTTTACGGATCTACTTCATGAAAAATTCCAATTTCAGACAGACTTACAAATCGTCTCAACACAAGAGATGAAAAAAATTTTTAAGTTTACTAAAAGCGGAAAAACATTACTCAAAAAATGAGAAAAAATGAGCGTTTAAAACCCTTTGTTTTCAAGGGTTCTAAACGCTTTTTTCTTCTCAAGTGTCAAAGACGGGATCATAACTGGTTTTTAGTACTCTGTCAAGAAAAATTTTATAGTGGCTGGCTATCGTAATGAAATTGAATACATAAAAAAACCAACAGAAATCTTTATCATATAATACTATTCCAATGTTTTTTCTTCCATCATAAATTCCACCGGAATTGCGTCCAAAAAGCGGCTTTTTAATAACTTTTTGCATTTATAATTTCTGCTCCAGCTAAGATAAAGTCGATGTTTTGCCCGTGTAATTGCTACATAAAAAAGCCGTTTTTCTTCTTCCAAATCATCTTTTCGCAATGCCTGCCATGTGGGAAATACTCCTTCGGCAAGTCCGGCCAAAAACTCATATTCAAATTCAGTTCCCTTTGCCTGGTGAACTGTAATAATAGGTATCCGCGGCCACTTAGCAACAATACGATCCAATTCACTATTGGACAGTGCCGTTACCTTTAGAAGGTCAAGCAATGCAGTATGATTGCTTGTACGCACATCATCTAGTTCTTTTGCAAGCAAGTAAAATTCACGTAATCGTTTTATACGTACCTCCTGCTTCTTCTTCTCATAATATTCCTTGATGTGCAGCTTATTGACGACTTCGCCAACAAGCGTATAGGGGCGTAAACCACTATATTCTTCAACCAGTTTCTGCATGACACAAGCCAATTCCTTAAACTGCCCAATATATTTTTTGATATAAATTCTTCGCTGAGCGGTTAATGGCTCAATATTTTTTTTGCAGATATAGGCAAGCAATTTTCCTATATCTACGACATTATTTAATGCATTATATGTTGCTGTTTTCTCTATTTTGAAATACGCTCTTAAAAAACTCAACTTATAGCTTACAAGATTCGGATAAAATCGTCGGAACAAGTCAAGCGTATCATATGCATCTTTGCCAAAATCTTTTGTGTCTATTCCCAGACGCTCACTTTGACTCCTAAAAACACATATATCATAATTTATATTATGTCCAACAATTATAGCATTTTTAGAAAACTGCAGACAATCCAACAAGACAACTGTTGGTACGTCACCATGTTTTTTAAGAAATGCATCAGAAAGTCCATGTATCTTTTCTGATGTACCAACGGGCTTTACTGGTTGCAAAAACCGTTCAAAAGTTTCTATTACGTTTCCCTGTGCATCCAGACGTATCGCTGCAATCTGTACAATTTCATCCATTGACACGTCAAGCCCTATACTTTTTACATCAAGTACTATAATGCTGTCACACTTCTTTGCATCAATCAACCGCTTAAAAGGATCTCCATCTGCATACGTCTGCAAATCCACAAAGTCAGCTAGAGAAATCCCTGCTTTCCTATAGGCAGGTGATTTTATTATTTTCAGTGTTCTCATTCCAATGCCTCCGGCAAAACACTTTATTATACGCTGCAGGCTATTGATATCATATTTATTGACAAGAAATTTCAAGCAAGCAACTACATCCTTAATTTCTTTTCGCCGAAAGAACTTGAACTGTTCCACTAACATAAATTCGATGACCTGTTCCGATTTTCTTTCACGATTAAAACGAAAAAAACATTCGCTTAAATCGTGATTATATTGATTGCTCCGCGTAAGGATTCCAATCTTCGAGATATCCTTTACCTCAAGTTCCTGTATTTTTTCATAAATCCAGCGTGCTTCCGCCTCAATCCCTGGTAATGACTGCATGGTAATCTTAGCACCAGTCTCTCGCTTCATTGGCCTAACTGGCATAGTATAGATTGCATCTACCTTATCACCAAATAAATTTTGTAAGCAGGCATAT
>JBAYAD010000282.1:0-3655 GCA_041669965.1 Selenomonadaceae bacterium | reverse complement strand
TAACAACTTTCACTTTTACTTTTCCAGCCAGATCTTTTTTCTCCATGAGAACTTCCAAATCACCAGATCCGGTAACACCCAAATGAGACCATTCTTTTTCAATCGTCTTTGGGACAGAATCCTGAAACTCAAATTCTAAAGTTTGTAAAGCCACTTAAATCTCCTCCTTAATTACCAATTTCTGAACTTTGCCGGCGGGTTATAAAGCCCATGCGACCAGTGAACAAGATCACGTACATTCTTGGCAGCCAGCATAGAACGATTTGCTTTTCTAATATCAATTCCCAAATCAGCTGGAGTTTTAATAATTCCTTTATCTCTAAGACGCTGGGTTTCTTTAGGATCTGCTTTCATGCCGACCTCTGTAAAACCTGCAATACCACGAATAGCAGCCGTTCTTTGTTCCATTGTTTCGCATTTATGCAGGTAAGCAATACCCTCTTCAGTAATAATATGCGTAAGATCATCACCATAAATCATAACTGGTTCAATTGGTAAATGAGCATTTTTTGCTAGTGCACAAGCATCAAGCTCTTCGACAAAGCCCGGTTCAAGTTTACCACGGAAGGTTTCTGCAATCTGTACAACAAGACGTTTGCCACGGCGTACTGGTCCATACATTTCGTTTTTCATACCATATTCATCGCCAACTTTAAGCCAGGCATCTGTTGAATGACGGCGGCCTTTGGCATCACAGCCCATATTCGGAGCACCACCGAAGCCAGCCACGCGATTTGCCGTAGCTGTACTACTATTACCATATGGATCAATTTGCAGTGTACCACCAATAAACATATCAATGGCATAATGACCAGCAGTCTGTGAAAAAGCACGATTCGAGCGCATTGATCCATCTGGTCCAACAAAAAACACATCACTGCGAGCCGCAACATAATCTTCCATACCCAGTTCACCGCCAAAGCTATGCACGGATTCAACCCATCCGGATTCAATAGCCGGAATCAAAGTCGGATGCGGATTTAAAATAAAATTCGTACAAATCTTTCCCTTAAGCCCCAGCGATTCTCCATAAGTCGGCAGTAAAAGCTCAATTGCTGCTGTATCAAAACCAATTCCATGGTTTAACCGCTTCACACCATACTCAGCATAAATTCCTTTAATTGCCATCATACCTTTAAGTACCTGAGCATCTGTAATAAGAGCCGGATCTCTGGTGAACAATGGTTCAATATAAAATGGTTTAGGAGACTGAATTACATAATCGACCCAATCACCCGGAATATCAACACGCGGCAGTTTATCAACAATCTGATTGACCTGAGCTATAACAATCCCCTGTCTGAATTTTGTTGCTTCAACAATTGCCGGTGTATCTTCTGTACTAAATCCAGTGAAAAGATTACCCTCTTTATCTGCCATAGTAGCCGCAACCAGAGCGACTTTCGGCGTCAAATCTACAAAATAACGTCCATACAATTCAAGATATGTGTGAATTGCTCCTAATTCCAGCTTGCCCTCCTGTAAGAACTCGGCAATACGCCCAGCCTGCGGTCCGGAAAATGACATATCAAGCTTCTTAGCAATTCCTTTTTCAAAAACATCCAGATGTTCAGGTAAAGTCAATACCGACTGAACCATATGCAAATCATGAATTTTTTTCTTATCAACCTGACACAAAGCCTTTGCCAAAAAATCTGCCTGCTTCTGATTGTTCCCCTCAATATTCACTTTATCTCCCGGTTTGATAACCGCCTCCAATAAAGCTACCGTATCATTGGCATCGACAATTTTTCCCTCTTTGACATAGGTAGCAGCTTCTTTCATACGCGCCATAGTATCTTTTTTTAAAGTATTCCATTCGCGTTTTACACTTTTAAACTCCATTTTTGTCTCTCCTTTCTCTTTTACAAAATTTAAGTTTATATATTTTAGGCCCGACAAAAAAAGCGCATACTATACCATTATGGCATAGTAACACGCTCTCAAAATCACCACTATCAAATTTTTCATCAGACCTGATACATATCATATTTACTAAAAACCGACTCAAATATGCATGAAGAAATTCTCATTTAAAATCGTATGCTGATTTCACCAAAATCAAATTCTTTTCGTGTTCCATCAGTCGCTTTTATAATCAAACTTCCATCAGAATTAATAGACTCGGCAATGCCTGCAAAAATAACTTTCCCATCATCTTTGACTTTAACATTTTTGCCAAGTGTACAATTATAAGCCAGCCATCTCTCTCTAACACATTCAAATCCTCGCGCCAGCCATAGTTCATAATGCTTTTCAAAAACCTCTCGAAAAGCAAGTAAAAATTCACTTCTATCGAATAAATTTCCTGTCTTCAGATATATTGAAGTAGCTGTATCCGCTACTGACTTATCAAAATCTTTTCTCGTAAGATTTACATTCAGGCCAATACCTATAATCACATAATCAATATTCCCCATTTCATCCAGAGCCATTTCCGATAAAATTCCACCAATTTTTTTTTCACCGAAAAGCAAATCATTTGGCCATTTAATAGAACAACGAAGATTTGCAAATATATCTATCGTCTCAACAAGCGAAACTGCTGTCAATAGAGTAAGCTGCGCACCAAACTGCGGTTCAGTCATCGGTCTGAGAATCAATGAAAACCACAAGCCTTTACCAGCTGGTGAATCCCATTTTCTTCCCAGCCGACCGCGCCCGGCTAACTGAAAATCAGCCTGAACGATTGTTCCTTCTTCTGTACCCTTTTGAGCCATCTGCGCCGCTGTTACATTAGTAGACTCCAAAGAATCAAAATATAGCAACGGTTTGCCCACTATTTTATGCAGCAGATATTTTTTTTTATCGATCATAAAAAATCAGCCTCTAAACTATTATTGTAAAAAACCAAGTGTAGACAGCATAACACCACAGGCAACTGCTGATACAATAACGCCACCTATATTAGCGCCCATTGCTACGGGAAGCACAACAGCAAACGGATTTTCATCTTCAACTGCATGCTGAGCTATTTTAGCTGTAGATGGCACACAGGATACACCAGCTATTCCGACTACCGGATTGAAATTTTTACCACCCTTAAACCAGTAAACAACCCAACCACCGATAATACCAACAACGCCAGAAACAGTCAGCGCCAGAATTCCCAAAACTACAATAATGAAAACTTTCGGATTTAAAAGCGTCGTTGCCTCGCAAAGACATCCCAGCAACAATCCCAATAACAATGTTGCCATATACAAAACCGTATTTTCCACAAGTTCCTGATAAGGAACAATTTCTGATTCTTTAATTGCCATACCAAGGAAAAATGACATGATAAGCGGAGCAGCCATTGGCAAAAGCAAACAAAGCACGCCACAGGAAATAATGATAAATATGAACTTTGATTTTTTGGAAACCTCCGGCATATCAACAAGAATATCCATTCCACGATATTTTTTAGGAACCATCCATTTAACAATCCATGGATAACCTGCATACGTAAGACTAAGATATAAATATGCAATAACAGAAATCGGAACAAAAAGCTCTGGTGCTGCCATCAATGAAGTAAATAATACCATTGGACCATCCGCACCGCCAATAGAAGCAACAGCTACTGCCTCATTCGGACTCAAGCCCCACCATACACCCATAATCAATGTAAAAAATGTACCCGCTTCGGCAAAAATTGCAATAATAATACTAG
>JBAYAD010000281.1:0-3663 GCA_041669965.1 Selenomonadaceae bacterium | reverse complement strand
ATTATAGGTCTTCTCATTGTCTGCATTGTCTTATCCTGTGGGCTGATTGTCCAGTCCCTGAAATCAACTGTTTTACCCTATATCGTTGAAGTGGATACTTCAACCGGTGCGGTCAAAAATGTCGGTCCGCTCAAGGAAAATACTTACACACCACAAGAAGCAGAGATTAAGTATTTCCTAAACAAGTTTTTAATTAACACACGGGAAATCCCGCTTGATCCAGTGGTGTACAAAGAACATTGGAATTCCGCTTTTTCATTTATGACAAAGGACGCGGCAAGTAAAATGACCGCTGAAATAAAGAATGAAAAGCTCTCTGATAAGTTCGGACATAAAACGGTTCAGATCCAAATCATTTCCTGCCTGCCAATGGAAGGCAGCAATTCTTATACGATCCGCTGGAATGAGGAAGAGTTCACCATCGGTTCCGGAGATAAGGTCATTACACCAATGACAGGTATATTCACCATTACGATGATACCTGCGAAAGATGAGCAGACGATGCAAATCAATCCACTGGGTATCTATATCTCCGATTTCAATTGGTCAAAAGATGCTACGGCTACTAAAACGAAAACCAATGGAAATGCTAAGTAATGAAAACTGTGAAAGCAGGATGTTCATTATGGACATCCTGCTACGAGAAGGAGAAAAATAAAAATGAAAATGATGAACTTAAAAAAGAAAATTATCATTGCCTTGGTTACCGCGTGTTTTATTGTCCCGCAATGCAGCTTTGCTGCTGAAAACACAGATATTGATACGATGATATCTAACCAGCAGCAATTACTACAGCAATTAAACGAGAAGAAAGTGAAGGCGCAATCGGATGCATTGACCAACCGTATCACGGAGATGGAAAGCCAGATGCAGGATCTAAAGGCACTTGGTTCTTATGATTCTAAGAGTGCTATCAATTCTTTGTCTGACCAAATTAACGATCTGCGCCAGCAACTGGCTGCACAAACGGATGCACAAAATAAAATACTGGATAAATTAAAGGATATCGAACAAAAGCAGACAGTTGCAGCTCAAACTATTTCTGCCGGCAGTGACACCGATAATGAAGGCTATCATGCTTATGGGAATACAAGCAAATTTCTGGTTAATCCAGCACCGGATGCCGCTGAGGTAAGTTATACACAAGACGCGATTAATGCCCAAGGCAATTCTACTATGGTTTTTAAATATGCATCAAACCAACTCTATAAAATTTATTGCCGTACTGGCTATTTAACTGATCTGGAATTCAAAAAAGGCGAGAAGCTGACTTTCGCCGGCGGTGGTGATACCGCAGGCTGGTCGGTCAACAGCACTGATGTTGATGGTACTCCACATCTTTATATTAAGCCAGTTGTGCAGTCGTCTACAACGAACCTTATCGTGACGACAACACATCATTCGTATCAAATTATCTTAAATTCATCTGATTGGTACAATCCAATGGTTCGTTGGACTTATGAAAATGAAGAACATATGGAGAATTTGATTGCACAGCAGAAGAATGCAAAGACCGTAACGGGTACATTGAATGTGTCTAATCCGGAAAGCCTTGATTTTGATTATGAGATTAGCGGTGATTCGAATAGTAAACCAACAATGGCTTTTGATGATGGTGAAAAAACCTTTATCAAATTTAAAAACCTGCCAGCGAAAATGCCGGTGCTTTTTGTAAAAGAAAAAGGTAAGAAAGCACTCTCCCTTGTTAATTTTAGCATTAAAGATAATTACTATATTGTTGATAAAGTTTTCTCGGAAGCTCAGCTCCGCATATCGGATAAAGAGATCATCACGGTCAAAAGGAAATAAGGCAGCTTTGGCTGCCCTTGAAGGGAGCGATATCGTTGAATCTCAAAAAAGATTTGTTAACTTTACTACATCGCCGCAGCGATAAAACAGGTGGTTCAAAATTGGCATCTGAAAACATTGGCAATATTTCCATGAAAGACGGCGAACATGGCAAGATATTCGGCATCAACAGAAAAATCGTCACAACAGTTATTATTATCGGTTTTACTGTTTTTGCTATAGCGCTTATCTTTGCTTCATCGGATGATACGTCAAAATCAAAACCCCAGACACAGCAAACTAAGCAGGAAGCCGCCAACACAAAAAATAGTCCACTGACCAGCGGTACCGATGATTACGCCAAGCTCGGACAAGCGAATAAAGTCGCTGCAGGTACAATGTCAAAGAATACGACGCGACAAGCAAATCCTGCGACCACGGCAACGCCTTTGGGATCACCAGAAGCAAGCACTTTAGCTGCTATCCCGGCGGCACGGGGATCTTATGCTGACACAGGTTCTTATTCAAGCCCGTATACGCTGCCCTATTTAAATGCAGCGAATATGTCGCAAGGGGCAGCTTCCGGTACCGGAAATGCTACTGCTGAACAACCGAAGACAGAATCTACTCAAGATAGATTAAAAGCCGCTATTTCCTTTGCTTTAGGACAGGGTGGCAGTACGAATAATGCTATAGGTGGCAGTGCTGCGCCTACCCGTGCTACAGCATCTGGCGGCAGTGATACCACGGACGGAGCTGTTACTTATATGGCTCCATCTGATACGTTTTTGCAGGTTGGAACGGTTATTCCGGCAATGCTTTGTTCTGGTATTAACACGGACGTCGGTGGGCAAGTATCTGCACAGGTACAGGCGGATGTCTATGACTCCGCAACCGGCAGCACTCTTTTGATTCCGGCTGGAAGCCGTCTCATGGGCAGCTATGAGGCGGGGAAAGCAAGTACCAGCGGACGTCTTTCGATAACTTTTACTACATTGATTCTTCCTAACGGCGGATCGTATAACATCGGGCAAAGTATGATCGCTACAGATGCAGACGGCTACATGGGAATCGCTGGTAATGTGAATAGCCATACGGGTAAGGCGATCAGCGGCGGTATGCTGTCTACGGCTATTGCGGCACTTGGATCTTTGGCTACTGGTGGTACTTCCAGTTCTTCTAATACTTATTCGGCAGGTCAGCTCGCAGAACAAGGTGCGATGTCAAGCCTTATTACCTCAGCTTCAAGTTTGTTCAATAAAGGAGCGTCGATCCAGGCTACGATCACGGTCGATCCTGGGTATCAATTCGCAGTGTATGTTAAGCAGGGGATTTCCCTGAGTGCGTATTAAAAGGAGGTGCGGAGTCCAAACGGACTCCTTTACTATGAAAAAAGTTTTTGAAAGATTTAAATCGTGGGCAGAACATGCAGAGTTAAAAAAGGTTCACCGTATTTTGTTTGCTTTTACCCTTGTTGTATTCGGTATTGCCTTTGCACTTTCTATTGTTTTTAACAACCCGCCAACGGAGGCACCTACAGATGCTTACCGTAAACTGATGCAGCACAATTATCAGGAAAAGGCAAAGGACAGACAGCTGATTGATTCGCCTGTCCTTGCACCTGGTAATTACCATATTTTCGGAGCAAATTACGATAACTTACAACATCCTTTCTTTTTTGTAGCTCATCCATCCGGTGGCATACTAGTTGCAGTTGAAGTGCCAGCTGGAGTCAACATTCCCACGAATGAAAAAGATTGCCTTCATTATACACTGGACATCGCACAGGATGGAGCATGGACACTGCGCCATATCGATGAAGTAAACAGTGGCAATAATACCGATATGGATTCCTCCCAGGAATGGATGAATCAT
>JBAYAD010000280.1:0-3705 GCA_041669965.1 Selenomonadaceae bacterium | reverse complement strand
GTCAACACTACGGCCTCCGTTTATTCAGCCATATGCATCGAGAAATATTCGCATTGAGAATATTCATATCATTAATTCACCATTTTGGGAAATCAATCCGGTTCTTTGCGAAAATGTATGTATTCGTGGTATTCATATTGAAACCGATCTATATAATAATGACGGTATTGATCCGGAATCATCAAAAGATGTACTTATCGAATCTTGTTTTTTTCTTACCGGGGATGATTGTATTGCAATAAAATCGGGCCGTAATAATGATGGCCGCCGTATTCACGTGCCAACAGAAAATGTTGTTATTCGCAAAAATCGATTTGCCAATGGACATGGTGGTATTACGATTGGCAGTGAAATATCGGGTGGTGTAAGAAATATATTTGCTGATGGTAATTATTTTGATAGTCCTAATCTGGATTATCCAATTCGTTTTAAGACAAATGCGCAGCGTGGTGGCCGGCTTGAAAATATCTATGTACGGAACAGTCGTGTCAACAAGTCGAAGATTGCCGTAGTGTATGCAGATTTTTTCTATGAAGAAGGGCGGAAAGGTAATTATTTGCCAAGTCTTAGAAACATTACTGTGGAGAACTTCAAAACAATTGAAGGCGGCAGTATTGACGCAAAGTACGCATTTTATCTCAAAGGGTTTACCGATGCACCTATTGAAAATATTACATTTAAGAATATGGTTCTATGTGGGGTTAAAGGCCGGGCGATATTTCGGAATGTCAAAGACCTGTCGTTTCAAAATGTATCTATAAATGGGATTGTTCAGGGAGACTGTCTGTTTAATGTTGGTGATGTACCACAGGGAGAGGACGTTGCATTGCAGAAATAAGATAAATTATCAGAGCATTGCAAACAAAAAAATAATATAAATTTTTAAAGGAGAGAAAAATATGAAAACGCGAAAAGTTACATGGTGGAATGTACTGGGGTATGCTTGTTTGAACTTTCTTGGCGGCGGGACACAGGCTTTATCGTCGGCATTTTTAATGTTATTCTATACAGCCGCTTGTGGTATCAGCCCAATACAGGCAGGTCTTATTTTTACGATTGCTCGTCTTCTTGATGCACTTGGTAATCCGATTATGGGATATATCAGTGATAACTTTGGACGAACATGGCTTGGTAAAAAATTTGGCAGACGGCATTTCTTTATTATGATGGGGATCCCCGGTGTGCTTATCACGTATCCAATTCTTTGGCTTCCCGGTCATACGTTCACATTTTATCTCATTGCAAATATACTTTATGAAATGGTATTTACGATGGTAATAGTTCCTGGACCGACACTTCCAGCTGAAATGACACAAATTGCTTCGGAAAAAACGAAGCTGGTATCAGCAAAACAGTATTGTGGTACATTTGCCAGTACGATTGCACTTCTTTTCCCTGCGGCTTTTTTCCAGTTGCTCGGTGAGGGGTCGGTTGATGCTTATTTCTATACAGGTCTCTCCTATGCAATCATAACGTCTCTCTCTCTTGTCGCTGTATATTTTCTTACCTTTGAAAGAGCTCCTGAAGATATCATTTATGCGGAAAAAATGGGAAGTATCCATCATGTTATTGTTAAGATGTTTAATGATATCTTTGCTAGTATGAAAATCCGTGCATTTCGCATTCATGCGGGAATGATGCTTTTAATTGGTATCTACAAAAATCTTGCAGCTGGTGTATTTACTTACTATGTAATTTATACACTAATGTTGTCAAAGAGTGCAACATCTGTTATTACAAGTTTTGCAACGTTAGTTTCCTTTATTGCATTAGCAGTCTTTATTGCGCTCTGCTATAAATATGGTGGTCCTGTTGCTTTCAAGGTTGTTGCTGTCATTGTAACATTGTCTTTGGTTGGTTACTTTGCACTTTACCATGGAAGAATTGGCATGGAGGAAAACACGGTTATCGTATGGCTTACTGTTCTTGCAATTATCAATAATGTTGGTAAAGCTGGTGCGGATTATATACCAGTATTTCAGCTTCCCTTCATGGCAGATATTGATGAAGCGGTAACAATGGAACGACGTGAAGGTATCTTCACCGGAGTAAATGGACTTCTTTCTAAAGTTGCATCCGCAGCAGAGGGGTTTCTTCTTGGTGTTGGTCTTGCTTACTTTGGTTTTACAAAAGGTGCAGGCACACAGACTGCAAGTGCTGTTGACGGTATCCTTGTCATGACGATTGCTGTACCAATTATTCTATGCGTACTTATATGGCTCATCTCACGTAATCTTAAACTTACGAAAGAAACACATAAGCTTCTTGTTGATGAAGTTCATAGAATTAAAGATGGTGGAAGTATGGCTGATGTAACACCAGAAACAAAAGCAGCAGTTGAAGATCTTACTGGTTGGAAATATGAAAAGTGTTTTGGCCACAATGATCTGCTCTATCATGAAAATAAAAAAGAAGCTATCGTATAATCAAAATTAATAGGTATCTGAAATTCAGCAGGAGCAGTAAATAACTCCTGCTGAATTTAGGTAAAACAAAGAATCATACAGAAATGAGGTTGTTTTTATGAAAAACTATGCAAAATGGATGGCAGATTCTGTCATTGCACGCAAGACAGATCTAACGAGCTATTGGGCTTATGAATTTGGACTTACACTTGATGGTATAGCTGAAGTGTGGAAGCAGACCAAAGAACAAAAATACTTTGACTATATTAAAGGCTGCATGGATACATTTGTGCAGGAAGATGGTTCAATTCGTGGGTATCGTGTAGATGAATATAATATTGATCATTTGAATAATGGGAAGATATTATTGACCATTTATGAACAGACACATGAAGAAAAGTATAAGTTGGCACTTCAGCTTCTGCACAGTCAGATTTCAAAGCATCCGAGGACGAAGGAAGGTGTATTCTGGCATAAAGAAATCTACCCGGAACAGATCTGGCTTGATGGTCTCTATATGGGTGCAACGTTCTATGCAAAATACGTTAGCGTGTTTGGTGACAAGGCAGAGTATGACGATATTGCCAAACAGTTTATTATTGCACGTAAGCATATGCTTGATCCGAAAACAGGTCTTCTCTATCATGCCTATGATGATACAAGAAAACAACCTTGGGCTGATAAGATTACGGGGTTATCCAAGCACTTTTGGAGTCGCTCAATGGGATGGTTCGTCATGGCTCTTGTAGATACACTTGAACAGTTACCACAAGAGAATAGGTATAGAAAAGAGATCCTGCAAATCTTTAACGATACGATGCAGGCGCTTCTCAAGGTTGCCAGTCCCAAATCCCATGTCTGGTATCAGGTCCTCGATTGTGGTACGCACAAGGGAAACTATGCAGAAGCCTCTGGCTCGTCAATGATCGCCTATGCTCTTTTTAAAGGTGTGCGTCTCGGTTATCTGCCGGAAGAAATGCGTAGTTTTGCAAAAAAATCTTATGCAGGTCTTCTTGAAGAATTTATCCTTGAAACACCACAAGGGACAATCAATCTTAATAAAATCTGTTTTGTAGCTGGTCTTGGTGGTAAGCCGACTTCTGCTTATGGTGAAAGAGATGGTTCTTATGCATACTATATCAGTGAACCAATTGTCTGCAATGAGCCTAAAGGTATTGGCCCATTCATACTGGCGGCTGCAGAATATGAAGAACTTAGGCAGTGAAGTATAAGTTGTTTAAATCATAAAATTCATTTATTGTAAGAGCTGCATAGTTATGATTTAAATTTAAAAACTAAT
>JBAYAD010000279.1:0-3715 GCA_041669965.1 Selenomonadaceae bacterium | reverse complement strand
TGTCGGGTAGAGCACGGATACCGTGCAGTCTGCCGGAGCAACAACTTCACCCAAACTTGGCATAACAGCAATGCCTTTGCCCATGGCATTTGAAGAAAATACATTATCTTTTACCTGTGAAAGAGGCATTACACGGCCTTCTACCGGTGAAGCAATAATGATATCCGCATCACACGAACGCGCAATACCCTTGATGACGTTTTCTTTTTTTTCTGGTTTTTCATTTGGTATATCTTCAAATCCAACAATATAAGTTAGTATTGCTGAGCCAAAAAATGCAATAGCGATACCAATCAGGTAGCACGTAAATGCCTTCGTTCCAGCTTCTGCATATACAGGAATCGTCAATATTCCCTGGTTTGCAAAAGCGGTCCCATAGGACCCGCCCCAGCCCATAATACCCCCGCCGATTGCACCGCAAATAACTGCACAAATCATTGGTTTCTTCAGGCGCAGTGTTGCACCATAAATAGCAGGTTCTGTAATCCCAAACAATGCAGTAATGCTTGCTGCACCAGCAATGGCTTTCATTTGTTCATTCTTTGTTTTAAGAAATACACCAAGAGCTGCTCCGGCCTGAGAGAAATTTGCCGCTCCGGCAAAAGCCAGCAGACTCTGTCTGCCTGTCGTTGCCACATCGTTAATACCAATTGGCACAACAGCACGATGTGCCCCGAAGATAACAAGTACACACCACATACCGCCAATGAATGCACCGAGAAGAATTGGACTAAGTGCCATGATAAAATAATACGTCCAGTTAACAACATCACCGATATAGATCCCGATTGGCCCAAAAACCATAAGTGTTGCCGGAATCATAATCATCAATGAAAATGTCGGCAGCATGATAATTTTAACTGCATCCGGAATTATCTTTGTAAGATACCGTTCTACATAAGAAAAAATCAAGATGGCAATAATAATCGGTATAACCGACGACGTATAGCTTGCCTTTGTAATCGTTATGCCAAACAGAGTAACTGCTTCCTTCCCTGTCATGAGCGCCACAAGCGCTGGATGACAGAGTGCACCGCCAATAATCATTGAGATAAACGCATTGCACTTAAACACTTTTGCACAGCTATAGGCAAGAATAATCGGCATAAAATAAAACACAGCATCTGATGCAGCGTTCATAATGATATAGGTCTGTGATATCTTTACATTTACACCATAGCTTGTACCGACCATCACGGCAATCGCTAAAATCCCCTTAAGCATACCCGATCCAGCAATGGCGGGTATAATCGGCGTAAAAAGTGCTGCAAACTTTGTAATAAGCCGATTTATCAAGGAATTCTGCGCTGCTGTATCCATCGTCTGTTCCTGCATATCTCCAAGCAATGGCTGCATTGCATCAAAAACCTTTTCCACCTTATTTCCCAGAACCACTTGAAACTGTCCTGCGTTTTCTACAACCGTAATAACGCCTTCCAGATGTTCTATAACTGCCTTGTTTGCTTTCGTCTGATCCTTCAATACAAAACGAAGCCGTGTAAAGCAATGTGTCAGTTCACTTACATTTGGCGTGCCGCCAACATGATCCAGTATGTCTTTTGCTATTTTAGTATAGTCCATAATAATAGCCTCCCTAATTCTAATTTATCGAACTCCCCTGGCATTTTACATGCCGCAGGCTCTATCCGCCGAATTATTTGCACGCAGGGGCAAAATTCCCCGGGGCATTTGTCCTTGTATGCGCATCATAAAACAATATTCTGCATGACTGCTGTGAAAAACGACATTTAAATTTAAATATGAGCATAAAAAAATCTGATTAACACAACCATAAAAATAGCAAAGCTATCATTTACAGCCTGTTTAATCAGATCTTGCCTGCATCACCAGTAACACGTCTTTATGACAGGTACAATATTATTTTATGAGCATATAATACCATATTAAACATAAAAAAGCAAATTTTCATAAAATTATTTTTTTGGTCACAAACGCTCATTTTAAAAATTATTTGCATGATTTTAAAAAATACATACGAAAAAAGCCGTTAGCGATCCTAACGACTTTCTATGTAAAGCAATCTGATATTGATTTGGTGCGCGGTACTGGATTCGAACCAGTGACCCCCACAATGTCAATGTGATACTCTAACCAACTGAGCTAACTGCGCATAGATCCCTGTTCTTTACAAATCTCAAGGACACTATTTATTATACAGGACAAAAGGGATTTCTGGCAATACCCCGTGTAAAAAAAGTCCATATGTAAAGCACGCAGCCTGACTATGAGAAAACGTCAATGTCCCGTCAACAGTTTTTCCATCCTATTCACTTAACTAAAAAAGAGCACTCCGCCTTTTATTTGAATGTGCCGGAGCGCTCTCGTCTTCATTTTCCGAGTTTCTTTTATTTATCGTAGACAAATATTTTTTTAACTTTTTTCGATGTTTGCTCCGTCAAAGAGCCTTAAGCAATCGTAATTGCAGGATTCAGATACACGTCCTGTATTAATCGAATAACCTTTACGCCTTCTTCAAAAGGCCTCTGAAAAGCCTTCCTGCCGACAATCAGTCCTGATCCGCCGGCACGTTTGTTAATAATTGCTGTTTTAACTGCATCAGCAAAATCATTTGCACCAGAAGCTCCGCCCGAATTAATTAAACCGATTTTTCCCATATAATTATTCATGACCTGATAACGAGCTAAATCAATCGGATGATCCGACGTCAGCTCCGTGTAGATACGTTCATCAAATTTACCATAAGATCCTTTTATATTCAATGCTTTATATCCACCATTATTGGTTGGCAGTTTTTGCTTGATAATATCCGCCTCAATTGTTACCCCCATATGATTGGCTTGTCCGGTCAGGTCAGCGGATTCATGGTAGTCCTTGTCCTGTTTAAATGCAGAATTACGCAAATAACACCATAAAATCGTAAACAAACCCTTTTCATGCGCATACTCAAATGCTTTGCTGACTTCCTGAATCTGTCTCGTTGATTCCTCTGAACCAAAATAAATCGTAGCTCCAATACCAGCTGCTCCCATATTATAAGCCTGATCCACCGAAGCAAACATGATTTGATCAAATTTATTAGGATACGTAAGTAATTCATTATGATTGATTTTTACAATGAAAGGTATTTTATGTGCATACTTGCGCGATACGAGCCCCAGTACACCCAGTGTAGATGCTATACCATTACAGCCTGCACTCATAGCCAATTTTACAATATTTTCCGGATCAAAATAAATCGGATTTTTAGCAAAAGAAGCCCCGGCGGAATGTTCAATCCCCTGATCAACTGGAAAAATTGACAAATATCCGGTTCCACCCAAACGCCCCTGTCCGTAAAGCCAGGAAAGATTGCCAAGAACTCTGTTATTGCGGTCAGAATTAGCAAATACTTCATCAACAAAATCAGCACCAGGTAAAGTTAAACTACTCTTGTTTATTTTCGGTGAATTAAAGTCCAACAAGCCCTGGGCCTCATCACCCAATAATTCTTCAATCTGATTGATCGTTAAGTGCTCTTTTGACATTTTATCCATCCTCTTTTCTGTTTTATAGCTATTTTGTATTTTCTTGCTTCTATCTACCTGTAAAAACAAAATCCTCCTTCCCTGCTGCATATTTCCTATATATAGTATATTTTACAAATAAATATAGATTCCTTTAATTTTTTACGCAATTTCGCCCACCAGATTTAATTCCGTTCTTCATAAAGTTGTATTAACAGCTTTATGACCTT
>JBAYAD010000278.1:0-3719 GCA_041669965.1 Selenomonadaceae bacterium | reverse complement strand
CCCTTTCCAGCAATATCCGGTGCGGAGCCATGAATGGGTTCGAACATAGATGGGAATTTCTTTTCCGGATTCAAATTGGCCCCAGCTGCAAGGCCCATACCACCTGAGATAGCTGCACCAAGATCTGTTAGAATATCGCCGAACAGATTTGATGTTACAACGATCTGGAATCGTTTTGGATCCTTGACAAAAAACATACTTGCTGCATCAACAAGATAAGAATATATCTTCACATCTGGATATTCCTTACTAACCTCTTTAAATATCTGGTCCCAAAACACCATAGAATATCCCAGCGCATTACCCTTGCTGATACTCGTGAGTGTCTTGCCTTCTTTGCGGGCAAGCTCATAGGCGTAACGAATAACGCGCTCTGTTCCCTTCCGCGAGAACACACCCGTTTGCAGGACAACCTCCTGTGGTGTGCCTTCATAGAGACGTGCCCCGACATTAGCATACTCGCCTTCGCTATTTTCACGTACGACAAGCATATCAATATCTTCACATTTTATGTTTTTTAGTGGACAGGGTGCGCCGTTTAAAAGCTTAACCGGACGCAGATTGATATACTGATCAAACCCACGGCGAATTTTCAGTAAAAGATCACCTAGGGATATATTATCGGGCACCCCCGGATAACCGACAGCTCCAAGATAGATAGCATCAAACCCCTTAAGCTTATCCATTCCGTCGTCATCCATCATTTTACCATTCTTTAAATAATATTCACAGCCCCAGGGGAACTTTGTAAACTTTACTTTAAAAGAGCGATCTGCTTCCGCAATTTTTGTAAGTACTTTTATTCCTTCTTCGAGTACTTCCGGTCCAATACCATCACCAGCAATGACTGCAACCTTGTATTCCTGCATGCATCTCAATCCTTTCTATTCTTATCATAGTATAATATTGTTATTATACATCATATAAACAAACAGCATGATCAAAACTTAGATATAGACATTATAATCCTAGTACACAAAACATTGATCATACAATAAAAAGAGGCATCGTTTTTTATACGATCCCTCCTTGCATTTCTTTTCAGCAGGCAAATCCTTCCTGCTTTTTATCTTTTTGTTCCATTCGCTGCACAAATGCATCCGTAAGCCTTACCTCTGTAACCAGTGCCTTTTCTGCTGGCAATTGTGAATCAAGTGCCGCCTTATCCCCAAGCTTTCCAGTAATCTCAGTTTGGTCTTTTGTATAACTATGGTCCTTCAAATAGCACGCAAAAACCATTTTATCTTTATCGCTAATCTCTACACTTCTTCCAGTTTCATCCCACACACAAAAAGATATGCGCTGCTGCATGTTTCCCATTATCATCACGAAACGATCTGCACCAACACCATTACGACGATTACAAAGCAGCTGTATCTGCTCTGCATCAAACTCCGTTTTATTTTTCTGTACATCATACACCATATATTCAATTCCCATAAGATCATAAATTTTCAATATCATACACATTTTATTTACACCTCCATTGATTTCTAGTATAACAGGCATAATATACTAAAAAAACAGGGAAAATGCTTTCTATATTGCAAAAAATGCTTTATACTTACTTTAAGAGGTGATTTTTTTGCAAGAATACGAAAAAAAAGGGTATCTTATTGATGCCTTCAAAATATTTCGGCTCAAAGATATTCCTCCACATAAAATACCTTTCCACTACCACGCGTTTGACAAGATCATTCTTTTTCTCAACGGTAAAGTTGACTATATTATTGAAGGAAAAAGCTATGCCCTTATTCCACGCGATATTGTTTTTGTAAGCCACAATGATATCCATCGTCCTGTAATTGATGCCGCATTTCCCTATGAACGCATTGTCATCTATATATCACCTGTTTTCCTGCAAAAGTATCAGGATCATACTGATAATCTTTCATATTGCTTTGACCTTGCAAAAAAGCAGTCAAGTGTCATGCATCTAAATCCTGGTAAAAGCCATGATCTTCTCTATCATATGGAAAAGCTTGAAAATATTTCCCAGGATACCGGCTTTGCCAACGGTCTGTATGCACGAATTCTTTTTCTTGAATTTATGATTTTACTTAATCGTTCTCTGCTTGGTCATGAGCTTGACGAAATTCACTCGGCTACTTATGATAAAAGAATTCTGCAAATCCTGCAATATATCAAAACCCACCTTTTTGAAAAACTGACAATTGATGATCTCGCACAGCGTTTCTACCTTAGCAAGTACTACATGATGCGCAAGTTTAAGATTGATACAGGCTATAGCATCCACCAATATATTACAAACAAACGCCTTCTGCTGGCACGTGATTGTATTCGCAATGATATCCCACTCACCAAGCTTTGCTTTGATTGCGGCTTCAAAGACTATTCTACCTTTTCACGTGCTTTCAAAAACATGTTCCAGCAAACACCAACCGAATATAAACAATCCGTTATGATCTCTAGTGCCTAAACGTTTGACTAAATCTTAAAGTGGTTTGCATATATACAAACAAAAATCGCAAGAACAAAATTTTATTTTTGTTCTTGCGATTTCATTATTCTAGCAAACTGTTTTATTATTTTGCCATGAGCTTAGCCAGTTTATTGGCAAAAGCAATTGGATCTTCCGGCAAAATACCTTCAATAAGAAGTGCCTGCGTATAAAGAAGATCACAATAATCCTTAAAGTCTGCAGTGTCTTTACCAACTTCATGCAATGACTGGAGACGCGTAAAGAGTTCATGATGCGGATTGATTTCCAAAATACGTTTTGCCTTAAACATTGGATTATTAGCTTCAGCAAAAGCCTGCTCCATTGCAATGCTAGGTCCCTGTTCATCTGCGACAAGGCAGACAGCGCTGGATTTTAGCCGATTGCTGACCTTAACATCCGAAATCTTTCCCCCAAGCGTTTCCTTTATATCTTTAATAAGATCTTCGTTTTTCTTAGTGATATCTTCTGTTTCTTTCTTCACTTCCTGGGATTCTACATCATCGAGATCAAGATCGCCACGGCTGATCGAGTGGAACTGCTTGCTATCGTATTCACGAATGGTTTCAATAGCAAATTCATCAACCGGATCAAGCAGGAAAATGACTTCAATTCCTTTTTCACGCAAAAGTTCCATCTGTGGTAAATGTTCAATCATATCCTTATCTTTACCCGTTGCATAATAAATTTTCTTTTGACTTTCAGGCATGCGACCTACATATTCCTTAAGTGAACTGATTTTATCATCTTTCGACGTTGCAAACAGTAATAGATCTTTGAGTTTATCAACGGTATCATTCCCCGAGTACATGCTATTATAGATACCAATTTTGAGAGACTTACCAAATTCCGCCCAAAACTTTTCATACTTTTCTCGATTGTTTTTAAGCATACGTTCAAGTGTTTTCAAAATATTCTTTTCCAGGTTCTTGCCAATGAGCTTTAGTTCACGGCTCTGTTGCAAAAGTTCACGCGAGATATTAAGTGACAGATCCGGTGAATCAACCAGTCCCTTAACAAAGCGCAGATAATCCGGCAAAAGATCCTTGCACTTATCCATTATAAACACATGACGCGAGTAAAGCTGCACACCCGGCTCATAGTCTGTATGGTAAAGATTGAACGGAGCATGAGCTGGTATAAAGAGAAGTGACGTATATTCTACAGTACCTTCTGCCTTTGTATGGAATACTTCCATCGGATCTTCCCATTCATGGAAAAGATTCTTGAAAAATTCATTGTATTCTTCCGGCTTAAT
>JBAYAD010000277.1:0-3721 GCA_041669965.1 Selenomonadaceae bacterium | reverse complement strand
CCTCCCAATAATTGTACATATGCTTATCTTCATGCGTCACTGCATACTTGCGTGCCTCATCTGTCAGATAATCCGATGCATCCGCAAGTGATATTCCCAGCTGTTTAAACGACGTTCGCCGCTGTTCCGCCACCTGCTCGGCATTAATATTTGTATTCATATAATAGATACTGATCGTCAGCATCCCTGTGATAAGCAGAAAAATCCCGATCATAAGCGTACTTAAAATCGCCTGTGTCATGACAAATTTGTGCTCCATACGATATTCCCCCCATAAAAAAAGACACAGATACCGCAATCTTCTCACGGCATCTGTGCCTTACATTCTCTTCTTTTTTACGAAACATTTGCTTTAATTATAAAATAAAAATATACTAATTACAATAAATAATACCGTATACAAGGAGCCGACCAGCAACTATGAAGAATTCTCTCTATCACGCTCAGATTATGCTTATTGACGACTCACCTTCCAGCATTGAAGTTGCCATCAGCGTTCTGCGCCAGCATGACTATCAACTCCGTATTGCCACCAGTGCTGCAACAGCAATGCATCTCCTTACCAGGCAGCTGCCGGATATTATCCTTCTCGATGTAAATATGCCCGACATCGACGGCTTCACATTCTGCCGCCAATTGAAAAATCAGCCTGCCTACAAGGATATCCCGATTATCTTTCTCACTGCCAGCGACGATGAATCGAGCATACAGACTGCCTTTGACCTTGGTGCTCAGGACTATGTCACAAAGCCCTTCAAGACCTCAGAATTACTTGCCCGTGTGAAAACGCATATCAAACTGCGCCAACAGCAGCAGGATCTGCAGCGCTCCTACGACGAACTCAATACCTTTTGCTCTACGATATCACATGACCTAAAATCACCGCTGCTTTCCCTGGGGCAGCTTGCCAGTTTTCTGCAAACCGACTATGAAGACATTCTTGATCCTAACGGTCGTGAGCTCATCACAGTCATGCAGGAAAAAGCACAGGAAGTTATTGGCATCATCGACCATCTGCTTGAATTTTCCCGTGCTGCCCGTATGAACCTTACACGCAGCAGCGTCGATATGACAGCACTTGTCAAAACCGTCTATAAGGAGTGCAGTGAACACCTCGCCCCGCGCCGCATTGACTTTACAACAAATATACTTCCTGTCGTTAAAGCTGATCCTGTAATGCTCAAGCTGCTTCTCCACAATATTTTATCGAATGCCATTAAATATACAAAAAAAAAGAGTGTCTCCTCAATTGATTTCTCCTGCTCCATAACAAACACCGACTATGTGTTTTGCTGCAAAGACAATGGTGCCGGCTTTGACATGCGCTACGCTGATCGCCTTTTTCAAGTGTTCCAGCGTCTTCATTCCAGTCGCGAGTTTCCTGGCAACGGTATCGGGCTTGCTATCTGTCAACGCATCATCCAGCGTCACAACGGCAGAATCTGGCTTAAAAGCGAAGTGAATAAAGGCACTTCCTGTTGGTTCACCCTGCCAAAATAAAAACGATAAGACTAAATACATACGCCCCTTAAAAATGTATCCCCGAAACCACACAGCAGCTGCATAGTTTCGGGGATACGCCCTCTTATTATAGGTTTTATACCTGCTGATAAATCGGACACGTACCATCACTTTTACCACAGGCCTCATTTGACGAACACTTCATGCATCCTTTTTTGGTTTCCCTGAACTCAACCGTGATTGAATGCTCACGCTTCAAATACGGACAATACCCTCGGGCTTTTTTGTTTAAGACAAACTTCATATAAACACTCCCCTTAGACGTTTTATATTACACGCGTACAACTTAAACAACTTTATGGCTCTATCATACCAAGTCTGCCGCAAAAAAGCTATAGCTAAAATGTATATATTCTAAAAATTCAAGTTTTATCTTTGTTTTTTTGTATTTTGCAAATAGCTGAACAATTATAACTCTATTGCTAAAGAATTGGAAATTAAAAGCCTTTACGAATTATCCACAAAGTTATCCACTTATTTATCCACAGCTTGTTGATAAGTACTATCATTTTACCTGCCATTTTTTAGAAAAGCACTTTTCATAACATTGTTTTTATGAAAAAGCCCGGAAAAAGATTTTTCTTTTCCCGGGCCTTTCTCTACCTCTGAATTGCCCGTGTCAACTCCTGAATGCTCTTATCGAGTGCACCAAGCCGTCCTTCGATGCGCACAAGCAGGTATGCCGTGACAACCATAGGAAAACCATAGTTCGCCGTATACATAAGAACCTGATCCATATCATTTCCTCCTCTCTGCATGCTTTCACTTCTATACATGCCATGAAGGAAACTTTTACAACCTGCCGCCTATTCGTAAATGCCTTTTATCAGACATCTCGTCCGATGATAATTTCCCTAATAATTCCAGTACTATCTACACCAATATCCATTTCTTCAGCACCTGCTACATAGGCATAGTACACGCAGTCGTCCAGCGGACGATACAGCGTAATTTCTTTTCCCAAACCAAAAAGGCCTACTACCTCGGAATATTTCATGCCGACAGCAATTCCACTCGGTGTTGAAAGATTACCTGCCCGACTAACGACTGTATGCACATGCATATTTTCTTCCTCGCCTTTATATCTAATATCTTCCAGTCCAACAATTTTAAAATTATCCCCATACATATATTTTACAGTTCGTACACCATCACCCCGGAAGAATTTCTTGCTCGTCGGCTCACCATAAATCTTCTGAACATACCCCATCGTACAGTTAAAGCCAATACCGCCAAGCACAAACTCTGCTGAAGTCATTGAATGCGCAAAGCAAAGCCCTGCCAAGCTCATACAAAAAATTGTTATCACCCAGACTTTTAGAAAAATTCTTTTCATCACGCTTCCCCTCCCCATAGTATTTTCTCTAACTTATCTCATATTATATTTCGCAAAATCCCTATAAAATCCTGCTCTTCCGACCAACAAAAATGCATATAAAATGAATACTATATTAAAAAATTGGATTTCATTTCCATAATCACTTGTGTTTTTTGCAGCTCTTGTGTATTGTATATTTAATGGATAATTATATGCAGCAATCAGAACTATCTCAAATAACCAATACAAAAACGAAGAATGGCTATAGAAAACCACTTGTATTATTCTTATTTTGACATACGTACGTCGCATAGATTTTGCTAAAATTCGAACATTCGGTTTTTTATACTTTTCTGCAAGCAGAATATGTAAGCCCGGGGAAGGAATGACGTTGCATGAAAACAAACTCACTAAAAAGACTTCTTATATTCAGCGTCTTTATAGTTATTATTATTGGCACGTTTTTTTTCTATAACAGCATCGTCGCTAAAATACTGCGTCAGCATTCGATTCATTATACTATGGAACTTACCACACGAAGTGCAGAACTTTTTCATGTGACCCTCAACGAAAAACTAAAATCCGTCAGCAATCTTACAGCTATGCTGAACGGAAAATCTTCCACTGCAGAAGTGCTTCACATCCTGCAGGACTTTTCTAGTGCCAGTGACACGCATATCTCTGTTATCGACGAAAACGGAATTGGTTTTACCAATAAAAACCGCCCAATTGTTATAGATAACAAAACCATTTTGCAGCAAATGAATCTTCATAACAAAGGAATTACAAATCCATACGACGACCCGATTACCGGATCCCGCACCATTCTGCTCTACGATACGTACCATGATGCAATGAATAGAGCACACAAAGTTTCTATTG
>JBAYAD010000276.1:0-3742 GCA_041669965.1 Selenomonadaceae bacterium | reverse complement strand
TCTCCTTTACAATGCATACTATATATGTTAGAATCCTTCTAACGGATAATTATTATTTGTACTAGGGGGCATAACTTTGAACGCATTAACTGATTACGAATCTAACACGAATATTGGCGGCAGGTGGTACGAAACACTGGCAGGTCATGAAATAACCACCAAGAAATATTTTCATGATGGTGAAGATTTTGAGGCTTTTGCCAAGCGCGTTTCCGGCATCTTCAACAATGCTGAGCTGCGTAAGATAATGAAGACAGCACTTTATCGCGCCGACTTTTTCCCTGCGGGCAGGTCGCTTTATGGCGCAGGCTCTAAGGGTAAATTCAAAGCCAGCATGTCGAACTGCTATATTTTGCCGAGCCCGGATGATAACATCGAGTCAATCTTTGAAATTGCGAAGAAGATGGCTAGAATATTCAGTTATGGCGGGGGCTGTGGGGTTTCGTTGTCCAAACTGCGTCCAAAGGGTGCACGTGTTTATAATGCCGCGAAAACTTCCACTGGTGCAGTAAGCTTTATGGAAATTTATGATGCTGCCGGCAATGTCATTGGCGCTAATAACAGACGAGCAGCGCTATTGATTGGCTTGGACTGCAGTCATCCTGACATTGAATATTTCCTGGAAGTAAAAAAGAATAATACGAAAATCCAAAGCGCGAACATATCAATTCTGTTTAATAATGAATTTATGGAGGCAGTTCGGGACAATAAAGAGTACACCTTGAGATTTGATGTTGAGACAACAGGGGAAAAAAACAGTAAGGTCATTAATGCCCGCGACTTTTTCCTGAAGTTTGCCCGTGCCAACTATGATTGGGCAGAACCTGGCTGCTTGTTTATGGACCGCATTCGTTCGCATAATCTCTTAGCAGGTTATCCTGTTGATGAATATTACATCGAGATCAGCAACCCGTGCGCGGAATATCTCGGTAATGCCTACAATGCCTGTAATCTCGGCAGTATTAATATTTATAATGCAGTAAAAAATCCTTTTACCAAGGAAGCCGCTATCGACTTTGATTACCTTGCCAAAGCGGTGCAGACAGGCATCAGAGCACTAGATGAGATTCTTGACTATGGTTATGATATGCAGCCACTGCCGGAAAATAAAAAATGCATTGAAGATTGGCGTGCAGTTGGTTTGGGCGTTTTTGGCCTGGCAGATGCTTTCATTGCTCTTGGCTTGCGTTACGGTTCACCAGAATCAATTGCGCTTGTCGATGAACTGATGAACAAGATTATGTATAACGCCTTGAAAACTTCCAACAAGTTGGCGAAGGAAAAAGGTGCTTTCAAAAAATTTAACTTTGAATATATTAAGAAATCACCAATCATTCAAATGTATCCGGAACTTTTAGCTGATATTGAAAAGTATGGCCTCAGAAATGGGTCGCTGCTTTCTATAGCTCCGACTGGCAGCATTGCTACGATGTCAGGACTTTCCGGCGGTATCGAACCGCTATTCCAGCTTAGTTATGAACGCACTACTCATGCTCTGCAAAAAGAGCAAAAATATTTTAAAGTAGTTGCCAAATCAGTAGCTGATTTGCTTGGACACAATGGGATAGATATTGAAAAAACTACCAATGAACAAATCAGGGAGCAATTCCCTTACGTCGTGCCTACACATGACATAGACCCGCTCGAGCGCGTTGAGCTGCAGGCTGCAATGCAAAAATACGTTGATAATGCGATATCATCGACGGTTAATCTGAAACAAGAAGCTACAGTGGAAGACGTTTTCAATGTTTTTTACACTGCCTGGGCGAAAGGCTGCAAAGGCATCACTGTTTTCAGAAGTGGCTGCGAACGGGCGGCTATCTTAATCAGCGCACCGGAAAAAGCAGCAGCGCCAGCAGTATGCGAAACACCTGAAGGCGTTAACTTTGACAGCATTGTCCCGATTAAGTCTACTGATCTTGGCGATGTCAGCGGTTCCAAGGTTGTGAAACATACTGCCTGCGTCAAGAACTTATACAACCACGTTTATACAAATGATACAGGGCATATCGTCGAAGTTTTCACAAGTGCGTCGCAGGGGTGTTCTTCCAATATAGCGACTATTACGCGGCTCGCTTCCTTATGTCTCAGAAGTGGTATTGGAGTACAAGAAATTATTGCGGAAATGAAAGCCAGCCATTGTTCCGCTTGCGCAACGCTAAAGGCTAAGGGCGACATGAGTGTTTCAAATTCCTGCGGTACCGCGATTGCCGAAGCGATTGAAGTTGTCTACAAACTTGAAGGTAATTCTATAGCCAAACCGAAGAGCAATAATGGTTCTGCTAAACAGGTAGCGGTGAATGCGGCGAACAAAAGCGAAGAAGATAATGGCCTTTTGCCCTGTCCACAGTGTGGAGAAAAAACACTGAGACCTGAAGGTCGCTGCTTTACCTGCAGCAACTGTCTCTGGACGAAATGCGACTAAAATATTTTGCAAGACAAAAATATAATTAATAACAGGTCTGTGCTATAATTTTTGTATTGCATATTAGGAGGCTAGGATTATGGCACAAGAATTGATATCTGAACAATATTTAGCACAAGCATTGGCAATTTTACCAAAAGGAGCCTTTTTGACTACGGCAGCTGACGGTAAAGTAAATACGATGACAATCGGCTGGGGCAGCATCGGTACAGTATGGCAAAAACCTTGCTTCATGGTGATGGTTCGGCAGTCCCGTTACACTCACGAACTGATTGAAAAAGGTACCGAATTCACGGTAAGCATCCCTGTTAATGATATGAAAAAAGCTTTGGGTCTATGTGGCACCAAGTCCGGCCGGGACATGGATAAAATTAGTGCTGCCGGTTTGACCTTATTGCCTGGCAAAGTTGTTGGCGTACCGGTTATCAAAGGCTGCGGCTTGCATTTCGAATGTAAAATCGTGTATAAGCAAACAATGGAACAAAACTTGTTAGAAGCGAATAACGATAAGGCATGGTATGCCAATGGCGATTACCACACCTTGTATTACGGAGAAATTGTCGCAGCATACGAGGAATAGTCACATAAGTTTAATTTGAATATAGGGAGAAATACATGCTTTATTATTTATTGGCTATCATTGCCGGTACTACTGTGTCGTCGCAGGTAGCAATTAACGGCAAACTTTTGCATTATTTGGGCAGCCCGATCCTGACTTCCTTAATTAGTTTTGTGGTAGGTACAGTGGGATTGGCAGTGCTTTACTTTGTTTCAGCATACTATGGCTTGGAAAAAGTACCTGACCTCAGTGCCTTGAAACAGACGAGTTTCTGGATGTGGACAGGCGGACTGTTAGGTGCCTTCTATATTTTCACTAGCGTTTTCGTTGCTCCGAAAATCGGTTTTGCCAACTTATTCAGTTTAATTGTCGCCGGCCAAATTATTTTGGCGCTCGTCTTCGACCACTTCGGTCTTTTGACCGGACAGCCGCATTTAACAAGCAGCATGCGTATGGTGGGAGTTGCTTTTCTGGTTATCGGTGTTTATTTAATTCAAAATAACTAAAAAATATCTTAAGAAGTCCAAAGGGTAGGGTTCTCTTTGGACTTCTTTATTTTATGCCAGCGCAGCTTATGCTTGTTTGCAATTGCCCTCAATTTCTTGTAAATGTTGTATATATTGTTACAGAGGATTATACTATAAATAGCTATATCGGCGTGGCCATAATATATAATGGCCAACGGCTACAAACAGAAAGGGAGATGCATAAGAATGAAAAGAAAAATCTTGGCTTTAACCGCAGTTATCGGTTTGCTA
>JBAYAD010000275.1:0-3797 GCA_041669965.1 Selenomonadaceae bacterium | reverse complement strand
TTTACAATCCAAGATTCCCAATAATAATGCCAAAGAAAAAAGTTTTTAAAAACAAATCAAGGACATATGTTTCATTCTTTTTTTTAGAATAAAGAATATAATAAAATAGTATTTATTATAGTAGTATATTCTTAAAAAAGGGAGTCAGGTATATGAAATGGTTTGATCGGTTACAAGTTAAGCAAAAATTAACGGTTTTAATTGCTGTATTTGTTTTTGCTATTATTGGGGTATCTGTGACAGGCAGTATTGATTTAAAGCAAAGCAGTTTTCGAATGGATCAACTTTACACAACAAATGTGAAACAAATTCAATTGGCCTATAAAAATAAAGTCTTATTGCATCAAATTATAGAAGATGTATATGCTTTAATGGCAACCAACGATAGCAGCGAAAATCAAAGACTAAATGCTGATATTATTGAAAAAAGGGAAGAAATGGATGCAACTTTCTCGGCCTATGAACAGTTATCCTTGACAGAAACGCAAGTTAATGAAATGAACGCTATGAAAGACACTATGAAAAAATCTCGTTCGAATATCGGTCAAGTAGTTGCTCTGGCTACGCAAAATAAAAATCAAGAGGCATATGCTTTATTTCAAAAAAAGGCAAAACCTGTATTAAATGACGTTATGTCTGGCTTAGATAAAATTGCTGATGACTCTGATCAGGGTGGTACTGAAATGAATGAGACAGGCAAAGCCGAAATGACTAAAGCTATATGGACATTCACGATCATTGCCTTAATTGCCATTTTATTAGGTGTAGGTATAGGTATATTAACGATTAAACAAATAGGAAATAGATTAAAAATGGTCGTAGATTTCTTACTTCATCTTTCTGATGGGGACTTTTCGGTTAACGTTCCAGAAAAGAGTCTGCAAGATAGAAGCGAATTCGGTATATTATCTCACTCTGTAGATAAAATGAGCCGCAGCGTAAGAAAACTAATTCAACAAATCTTAAACACGGCTGAACAAATGGCTGCTTCTTCGCAAGAGCTCACAGCAAGTGCGGAACAATCCGCTCAATCGGCTACACAGGTGGCAGAATCAACAACACATGTGGCTGACAGTAGTACTAAACAACTTAAGCTTGTCGAACATACAGGATCTGTTGTTATTGAAATGAGTAAGGGGATTGATACTGTAACTAAAAATATACAAACAGTCAATGAATCCAGTAAAAAAACTTCAAGCACCGCACTTGAAGGGACAAAAGCGATTAAGACAACAATAGAACAAATGGAACGTATTGATGAAAAAACTAAAAATGCTGCAGAAGTCATTAATGCACTAAACGGATATTCTAAAGAAATTGATAAAATTGTAGGCATGATTTCTGCTATTGCGGAGCAAACAAATCTCTTAGCTTTAAACGCAGCGATCGAAGCAGCACGAGCTGGTGACGCCGGACGAGGTTTTTCTGTTGTTGCTGAAGAAGTAAGAAAACTAGCGGAACAATCCGCTCAGTCGACAAAAGAAATTGTCGATTTAATAAAAAATGTTCAAATCAATACAGAAAAAGCTGTTTCCTATATGGATGAAAATAAGAAAGAAGTTCAATCCGGACAAGAATTTGCCAATAGTGCAGGAGAAAGCTTTGACCACATCTTTACTATGATTACGGAAATAGGTAATGGCATAGAAGAAATTGCGCGTTCAACTACCATATTAGATACTGGAACAAAACGCGTTGTTGAATCAGCAGGTAACATAGATAAAGAATCCCGCAAAGCAGCGGATGAAACACAAACAATTTCAGCAGCAACAGAAGAACAATCTGCTTCTATGGAAGAAATTGCTGGTGCAAGTACCCACTTAGCAAAAATGGCAGAGGACTTGCAAAATACTGTGCGCAAATTCAAAGTGTAAAAAAATATTATCCAAAACATAAAAAATCAACATTAAACGAGGCTGTTGCATGAAGTGAAAAACCACTTCATGCAACAGCCTCGTTCTTTTACTCCGATTATTGGTTTTTTATTTGTGTAATCATATATTTTATATAGTACTAAGATCTAATTTTATAAATCCAACTGACACAGTTATTAAAGATGCATTGATTTTTCTCTCTCAACACGCCTACAAGCTTATGCTTGGGGTTTTCCAATGACACAGCGCACAAAAGCGGCTATAACGCAAAGGTAAACAAACAATCCCAATCCGTCCGCTGTAGACGAAAAATCCTTACCGACCAGCGCTAATGGCATTTCACTACCCCCGTTTGTGATTGAAAATACAATGACCCCCGCCAGAATAACTCCCATAACGCTCTCACCAACAATGAGTCCAGACGCAAACAAGGTACCACGGCGCTTGCTATCCTCGAATACCTCGTGCCCACGCGCCACAAGATGGCGATGAACAAAATACCCCATGACAGCGCCAATGACAAGTGGCATCTGTAATGTCGGTGGCAGATAAATTCCCATGCCGACAGCGAGCGGTGGCAGACAGAGGCTCTTCGTCTTATGTCTGAGTAAAGCATCCACAAGAACCAATAAAACACCCAAACCAAGCCCCATGTAAATATATTCCCAAGCAAGTTTCGCATTAAAAATACCCGTTGAAATTGTCGTCATAAGAACAGCCTGTGGCGCAGAAAGTGCCCTCGCCTCATCCATCCCCAGACGAGGCATCGCTCCTGGAAAACCATATGCTTCATATAGAAGATTCAGCACCGGCGCAATAACGATTGCACCAACCAGGCATCCTAGCAACAGAGCCACTTGCTGACGCCATGGAGTTGCACCAACCAAAAAACCAGTTTTCAAATCTTGCATATTATCATTTGAGATGCAGGCAATACTTATAATGACGCTGGTAGTGAAAATAGCAAATGCTGTTGCGAACTTTGTACCATTTGGCATATCGAAAATACCAAAACTAGAGCACAGTACTAAAATAACTAAGGAAGACACAATAATCCCTAAAATACCGATACCGGAAATAGGGCTGGAAGATGTCCCAATCAAACCAGCCATATAAGCACAAGCAGCAGCAACAAAAAAACCCATAAAAACAGCCACCAACGTACCCACACATACAAAAATTAACGTCTCTTCCAAAGGAAGCTGAACAACATTCACAAAAGAATAAAAAGTTCCCAAAAGTCCTAGTATCATAATACCAAAGACAACGCTAATAGATTTAAAAGACATATCCATATCCGTACGATGAAATTCCCTTGTTCCCTGTGGCAAACGCATATTCTGTATAGATTCCCGAACCCCGGCGACAACTGGCTTTGCCAGTGTAATAAGCGTCCATACAGCTGCGACTCCCATAGTGCCAGCACCAATAAGGCGTACCTTCTGCGACCACATTGCCTTTGCAAAAGCACCGACAGTCTGACCATCCGCAGGCGCTCCAAGAGAAGTAAAATAAGGAACAAAGCCGCCCCATGCAATTAGAACACCAACTAACATTGCGAGTCCACTGGCTATCCCGACCAAATAACCAGCGCCAAGCAAGGCTGTCGAGAAACCCAGTGGAATCTGTGTAACACCACGTCCAACGGTAAACCAATAACTGAGCTCACCCGAAAGTACAGAAAAGCCATTTGTACAAAGTGCAATAAGTCCGGACAAAAACGTTCCCGAAAGTATCTCCTTCAGTCCACCCGCATTTTGCTTTTTATCGACTGAACCGCTTCCCACTTTCAGAATTTCCGCAGCTGCCAATCCTTCCGGATAAGGGAGATCACTATGGACGACCATTGCCCGGCGCAGAGGAATCGTAAAAAGAACACCGAGACAGCCACCACAAGCGGAAACTAAAAGAGTCTGCCAAAAT
>JBAYAD010000274.1:0-3808 GCA_041669965.1 Selenomonadaceae bacterium | reverse complement strand
CTGATGTGAAGGAAGAGGTACTAAAAGCAGGTATGGATGGCTATTTGGAAAAACCACTTAATCCGCAGATTCTATGTGAGACACTTTACGATATTGTAGTAAAAAAAAGCAATATGCATATGCAGAAACTGGAAAAAGGCAGACAAAAGCAATCGGGAAAGGTGATTGAAGTGCAAGTAAAAAATCCTGCATTTTTTGAGTATTCTGTTGGTGAAGGCCGTGTCGGCGGCAATAAAGAGGTCTATGCGCGCTTGCTTCGGCTTTTTGTAAAGCAGCATCAAAAGGATAAAGAACAGTTGCGAACCGCAGCTGCGCATGGTGATTTTGCGGTACTTGAAAGTACTGTACATGAACTTAAGGGGATTGCCGTGAATATTGGTGCATTAGGTCTGTATAAAAAATCAGAAGAAGTATTAAAGGTACTCCGTCAGCAAAATAAGACAGGTGTACAACAGGAAATAGAAGGATTTATAGAAGATCTAGCAGATGTACTTCGCCTTGCTGATGAATATATAATCGGGAATAGACCTGATGGGGAAAGAAAAACTGTACCGTTGCTGTTAAAAAAAATCCCCCCGCAGAACAAAGAATCTTTACCAGGAAAAATCACTGCAATTATTCAGCTTTTGGAACAGGGTGATCTTGCAGGAAAAGAAGCTTTTGAGCAGGCGCTTGTCTTGTTTACAGACCGACTGGGGAAGGAACGCTGCGCACAGATTGAAGAGTGTTTGGAGTTATATGATTTTTCCGCAGCAGCAGTTTTGCTGAAAAAGGATAACGAGCAGAGGGGGCCATCCAATGTATAAGGTGTTGATTGTTGATGATGATCGGGCCGTGCGATATATTCTGAAGCGTTTCGACTGGCAGCAGTATGGTTTTGTTGTGGCAGCGGAGGCGGCAGATGGAAGAGAGGCATTGGAAAAGCTTGCAGCAGCTTCCTATGATCTTGTTGTTACGGATATCCGCATGCCGGGTATGAATGGCATGGAATTTTTACAGGCGATGCATGAAAACAAAGACAGGACCTGTATTATTTTACTAAGCACATACAATGATTTTGAATATGCACAGCGCGGCATTCGTCTTGGTGTATTTGACTATATGATAAAACCGGTGGATACAGGTGAGCTTGCGCAGGTACTGGAGCGGGCAGCGGTATTTATTGCATCACGGCTGGTGCAAACAGCAGATGGCTGCAGTGATTTGCAGATGCTGGCAAAGCAGAGTCTGCCTGAGTATTTTTCTGCAGTACCGATGCCAAGCCGTCTTGTACTATCGATTTGTGAGTTTGTTATGCGTCATGTTGGTGAAGACATTACACTTGAGGCCGTTGCTGGCGGACTGGGGCTTAGCCGTGACTATGCAGGCCGGGTATTCAAGAAAAAGACAGGCATAAATTTTGTCGAGTATGTTACGCGCGTGAAGATGGAGCAGGCAAAAAAGCTGCTGCAGGAGGGGGTTTATAAAAACTACGAGGTAAGTGAGCTGCTTGGCTATCGGACGCCGGACTACTTTACACAGCTTTTTAAAAAATATGCAGGAATGACGCCGCTGGAATATCGTTCTTCGGTACAGAAAATATAAAAAAGCTGCAATGGCAGTTTTTTCATGGAAAAAAGCATAAATTTCTGGTTCTCATCCAATACGTGAAAGCGTAAAATAAAAGCATATTCAAAAACAAAACGAAGACAGAAATAAAGCAGCATCGGTGCTGCAGCAAGTGAGGGGAACTTCATTGTGCTGCAGTGCTTTTTTTATTTACTGCGATTTGTTTGGGATGAGAAGGGGTGGAAAAGAATGAATTATAGAAGTTTAGGTAAGGCAAAGAAATCTATAGCAATTGCGTTTACAACGCTGCTTGCAGCATCAGCACTGCTGACAGGATGCGGTGGATCGCAGGCGGCCGACAAAGGGTCGGCTGCGAACAAGAATGATACGATTAAGGTTGGTGTGCTTCATTCGATGAGTGGAACGATGGCCATCAGCGAAGTTTCCGTAAGAGATGCTGAGCTAATGGCAATTGATGAAATCAATGCGAGAGGCGGCGTGCTCGGTAAAAAAATAGAGCCAGTTGTTGAGGATGGTGCATCAGATCCGGCGGTGTTTGCTGAAAAAGCAAAAAAACTGTTACAAAAGGATAAAGTTGCAACCGTATTTGGCTGCTGGACATCAGCAAGCCGGAAGGCGGTACTTCCAGTATTTGAAAGCTTGAAAGGACTTCTGTGGTATCCAGTTCAGTACGAAGGCATGGAATCTTCGCCAAATATTTTTTATACGGGTGCTGCACCAAACCAGCAGATTGTACCAGCAGTTGAATGGCTTTTAAAGAATAAGGGTAAAAAAGTGTTTCTTATTGGCTCAGATTATGTATTCCCGCGTACGGCAAATAAGATTATCAAGGCGGAGCTTAAAGCAGATGGCGGCGAACTTGTCGGCGAAGAATATACACCGATGGGACACACTGACTATAGTACGATCATTAACAAAATCAGAGAAGTAAAGCCGGATATCGTTTTCAACACATTGAATGGTGACAGCAATGTAGCTTTCTTTAAACAACTTAAGGATGCAGGCATATCGTCAAAAGATCTCACGACCTGTTCTGTCAGCATTGCGGAAGAAGAAGTTCGCGGCATTGGTGCTGAAAACATGGTAGGACATCTTGTATCGTGGAATTATTATCAGACGACGGATACCCCGGAAAACAAGGAGTTTGTCAAGAACTACAAAGCAAAATATGGAGAAGATCGTGTAACGGATGATCCGATTGAAGCAGGCTACGATGCGGTTTATCTTTGGGCGACTGCTGTTGAAAAAGCCGGAACAACTGATGTGGAAAAGGTAAAAGAAGCAGCAAAAGGGCTTGAGTTCAAAGCACCAGAAGGACTTGTAAAGATCGAAGGAGAGAATCAGCATCTTTGGAAAATGGTCCGCATTGGCGAAGTACAGGCAGATGGTACAATCAAAGAAATATGGAGCACAAAAGAAGCAATTCGTCCGGATCCGTATCTTAAGACCTATGACTGGGCCAGCGGGCTCAGCAACTAATCAAATGCAAGAAAATCCTTGAAGGCTTTTGCACAAAAGGAATTGGCACCGGGGTGACAGGCGTTTTGCAAATGAGCTTGTCGTTTCATAAAGAATTGTTAAGGGATATTAATTCTTTTTGAAACGGACAGACGGGTTTATAAAGCAAGACGTTTGTCACTCTATTGTCGATTTTGCTTTAACATGCAGCAGGCTCTATGGATTTTTATTGCAGACGTACTCAATGGGGGTGTGAAAGAATGGATACGTATATTCTACAGATTTTCAATGGAATTAGTGTGAGCTCGATTTTTATGCTTGCGGCATTGGGACTGGCAATTACCTTTGGCCTTATGAAAATCATCAATATGGCCCACGGGGAATTTATCATGATTGGTGCGTATGCGACCTATCTTGTGCAGCATTTATTTTCGGTTTATTTCAGTGAACGCATTTTTGATCTTTATTTCTTTTTTGCAATACCGGCAGCATTTCTTGTGGCGGGATTTATGGGGTATCTTCTTGAACGCACAATTATCCGTCATCTTTATGGCAGAGCATTGGATAGTATTCTTGCTACATGGGGTGTTAGTCTCGTACTGCAGCAGTTGGCAAGAAGTACCTTTGGTGCACCTAATGTCGATGTAAAAAGCCCGGGCTGGCTTGATGGCGGATTGATTATAACAGGTATACAATTCCCGTATAAACGTCTTTTTATCATACTGCTCGTTGCGTTCTGCATCGCTGGTATGTATGTACTTATTTTAAAAAGTGCCTATGG